>DATDQL010000446.1:0-5761 GCA_035292305.1 Thermoplasmatota archaeon | reverse complement strand
CCCCCGCCGCGTCGGCGGCTGCGGGCGCGCCCGAGCCCCTCGACCACGCGTTCCCGCTCCCGCGACCTCCCGACCACGCGCGGCACGTCCTGCGCCACGTCGACCTTCGCCAGGTCTTCCCGTTCGTGAACCCGGGGATGCTCTACGGCAAGCATCTCGGTCTACGGGGCGACCTCGCGAAGCTGCTCGACGAGAAGGACGAGACGGCGGTGAAGGTGCACGCGGTCGTGGAGGAACTGCAGACCCTGGCGGCGCGCGAAGGCATCCTCGAGGCGCACGCCGTCTACCGCTGGTTCCCCGCGACCGCGGAGGACGGCAAGCTCGTCCTCTTCGACCCGGACGCGCCCGCCGAGACCGTGGCCGAGACGTTCACGTTCCGCCGGCAGCCGAAGGCGCCGCGGCGCGCGCTGTCGGACTACGTGCGTCCGCGCGGCGCGGGCCAGACCGACAGCGTGTGCCTCTTCGTCGTCACCGCGGGCCGCGGCGTGCGGGAGCGCGCGGAGAAGTGGAAGGACGAGGGCGAGTACCTGAAGAGCCACGCGCTCTCCGCGCTCGCCCTCGAGACCGCGGAGGCGCTCGCGGAAGTGCTGCACCGCCGCATCCGCACGCAGTGGGGCATCGCGGACGAGCCGGGTCTCACGGCGAAGGACCTGTTCAAGGGCAAGTACCGTGGTCGTCGCTACTCGTTCGGCTATCCCGCGTGCCCCGAACTCGCGGATCAGCAGAAGCTCTTCCGTCTGCTCGCGCCCGAAGACGTCGGCGTGCGGCTCACGGAGGGGTTCATGATGGATCCCGAAGCGAGCGTGAGCGCCGTGGTGTTCCATCATCCGGCGGCGGAGTATTACGCCGTGTGAGGACGCGTCGCGAGGTCGGATCTCTCGCGACGCGGCAGATCAAACCACCAAGGCACCAAGAACGTGGTGCCGGGACCTGGTGGCTTGGTGGTCGGGGTCGCCTGGCCCGCCGAGAGATCATTCCTGCCAAGCGGGCGCGCGCGGCCACCGCATCGCATCGTTGAACCGCAACTGGTAGATGCCGCCGGACCCGTCCCACGCCGTGAGCACGCCGTCCTCGTACGCGATGACGTCCTCGACGGACACCTCGCGGCCTTCCTCGGCGAGCGGCTCTGCGGGCTCGCGGTCCGGCACGAACACGCCGACCGCTTCCGGGTCCTTGAGGTCCGCGAGGTCCACGGCCCACACGCCGCCGTGGTAGTTGGAGACGAACAGCGTCTCGTTCACGACCTCGACGTAGTGCGGGCTGAAGCGGAGACCCGTGCCTTCGCCCTCCTTGCCCCACGGGAACTTGTACGGGAGCGTCCAGCGGCCGACCTCCTGGATGTCGGCGGGGTCGGTCGTGTCGAGGATGTAGACCCAGCCCGTCGGCAGGTCCTCGGGCTCGCCGACCTCTTGGCCCGCGATCGTGTAGTGCCGCCCGTCGGCCCACACGTCCGGGAGCGGCAGCGTCGTGTGGAGCGAACCAGCGTCGCCGTCGGTCCACGTGCCGACGTGCTCCGGCATGCGCGGGTCCGTGAGGTCGTAGATGCTCACGCCCGCGTCCCAGTTCGCGAGGTACGCGAGCACCTGGCCCGTGATCGGGTGCTTGGCGATCTCGACGTCGATGTGGCCGTTGCCCGTGAAGGGGAGGTTCCCGCCCGGCGCGCGGATGACGGAGAGCGGCTCGAGCTGGCTCCCGGCGGGCGTGCTCGCGACCTCGAAGAACGAGTAGTACGAGATCTGGTGCACGAGGTTCGTCACGGAAGACGTCGCGTACGTCACGCCGTCGACCTCGGCGGCGGAGACGCTGTGCGGTCCGACCCACGGCTGCGGGACCCAGTCCTCGAGTTTCGGCTGCGTCGGGTCCTGCAGGCCGACCATCACGATCCCCGGGCCGAAGGGCAGGTACTGCTCGGGCGAGGGCGACAGGTCGCGCGTCTCTCCGGTGCAAGCGTCGCGGTAGAAGAGCTGCAGCGGGACGTCGGCCTCGGGCTTCGGGAGCGTCGGGACGAACGCCGCGGGATCGCGGCTGAACAGCGCGAAGATCCAGTACGGGTACGCGCCGACGAGCACGTGCATGCCGTCGGGCGTGACGGTCGCGTCCCAGATGACCGCGTTCGGCATGTAGTACTCGCCGAGCATCTGCGGCGCCGCGGGGTCCGTGACGTCGGCGACGACGAACGAGACGTCGGTGCTGATCGAGTGCACGACGGCGATGCGCCGTCCGTCGGCCGTGGTGCCGGCGCCGCCGCAGCCCATGCCGTGCAGCGTCTTGCCGTACGTCTCGGTCTGGAGGTCGTCGTAGCCGAGGACGCGGAAGTTCGGCGTCGAGAGGCCGACGTGCTGCGCGGGGTCCGCGTGCTCGTGGTCCTCGCCGTTCGGGATGGCCCGGAGCCACCACTCGGCAGCTCCCGGGAGCGAGCCCGGATCGAGTTCTTCCGCCGACGGCGCCACGCAGCCTGCGACGGCGACCGAGAGGAGGACGAGGCCCACGATCGCGGGACGGACGGTCACGGCCCGCGAGCCGACCAAGGGGGTCTTGACCCTTCTTGTGGTCCCGGCCCCGGGAACGTATTAGAAGCGGGACCCCGCTCCGCGGCCCCGTCGTGCGACGATGAAACGGGACCTCATGGAGATCCTCTGCTGTCCGGTCCACAAGTCGGACCTCAAGCTCACGGTGAAGGAAGAGACTCCCGAGGAGATCCTCGAGGGGGACCTGTACTGCGGCGAGTGCCGGTTCCACTACCCCATCGAGGGCGGCATCCCGAACCTGCTGCCGCCGGAGATGCACGAGCGCAAGGCCTGAAGGCCTCGCGCAGGGCAAGCGCGAGCGCGAGGCGAGGGCAAGGGCGAGGTCCGGGTGAACGGGACCGCACGCCAGGAGCACCGGTGTCAGCACAAGTGTTATGCCGCCTGCTGACAGATGACGCTACATGGCCGCCGCCAAGTCGCCGTCCTCGCGGGAGCCCGGCGACCGTTCAGACGCGAAGACCCGCCCGATCTCGTTCCGCGTCTCCGAGGCCGCGCTCGACGCGCTCGTCGCCGCCGGCAAGTCGCCTGCCGAGATCGGACGCGCCGCGATCGAGCGCGAGGCGAGGATCGCGAAGCGCATCGCCCTCATCGAGCGCTTGAAGAAGCACCCGATCAAGTTCCACGCGGACGAAGACAGCGTGACGATCATCCGCCGCTTGAGGGATTCGTCGTGAACCTGGAACGGACGTTCGTCCTCGACGCGAGCGCGGCCATCCGGGCGGCACGGGAGGAAGAAGAAGGTTGCGCGGAGGCTCAGGCGGCGATGCTCGCTGCGCTCGGCGCCGGCTACGAACCCATCGCTCCCGACCTGTTCGCGTACGAAGTAGGACATGCGTCCGGACGCGGGTCGCCGCGCCTCGGGGGCAACGCCCCGCTCCTCCTCGCCACGCTTCAGATGCCGAGGTTCGTGCAGTTGACGCCCGCGCTCCTCGTTCGCGTGCAATCCCTCGCACACGAGGCCAGGATCTCGTTCTACGACGCGAGCTACGTCGCGCTCGCCGAAGCTGCCCGCACCTGGCTTTGGACCGAGGACAAGGATCTCGCGCGCAAGTTCCCGGACATCGCCTGCAGCGGCGCCGGCGTCCCCGGGAGGGTCGGATGAGCGCCCCGCGAGGCCGATGGCCGACCCGCGGGCGCCCGCGTCCCCGACGACCGACGTGGCCGCCCGGCTGCGATAAATAGCGGAACGGCATCCCGCGCCTCATGTCCAAGGTCAAGGACGCCTCCCTCGCCCCCGCGGGCCGCCGGCAGATCACGTGGGCCGCCGCGAACATGCCCGTGCTCGCCCTCGTGCGCCGGGAATTCGAGAAGGACAGGCCGTTCCGCGGCGTCACGATCGCCGCGTGCCTCCACGTGACGAAGGAGACCGCCGTGCTCATGGAGACGCTCAAGGCGGGCGGCGCCGAGGTCGCCATCTGCGGCTCGAACCCGCTCTCCACGAACGACGAGGTCGCGGCGGCCCTCGCCGCCGACGGAAGCATCCACACGTACGCGTGGCGCGGCGTGAACGACGAGGAGTACTACTGGTGCGTGGACCAGGCGCTCGCGCACCGCCCGAAGATCACGATGGACGACGGCGCGGACCTCGTCACCCGGCTGCACACCGCGAAGCAGGACCTCCTCCCCGGCGTCCTCGGCGGGACGGAGGAGACGACCACCGGCGTCAACCGCTTCCGCGCGATGGCCGCGGAAGGCGTCCTGAAGTACCCCATCCTCGCGATCAACGACGCGATGACGAAGCACTTCTTCGACAACCGGTACGGCACCGGCCAGTCCACGATCGACGGCATCCTCCGCGCGACGTCGATGCTGCTTGCGGGCAAGCGCTTCGTCGTCTGCGGATACGGCTGGGTCGGCAAGGGCCTCGCGATGCGCGCGAAAGGCATGGGCGCCCACGTCACCGTCACCGAGATCGACCCAGTCCGCGCGCTCGAGGCCGTCATGGACGGTTTCACCGTCGAGCCGATGACGGAGGCCGCGAAGACCGCCGACATCGTCGTCACCGTCACCGGCGGCAAGCACATCCTCGGCAAGGACGCGCTCGCGAACCTCAAGGACGGGGCCGTCATCGCGAACTCCGGACACTTCGACAACGAGATCGACCTCGTGTCGCTGCGCGGCCTCGCGAAGAGCGTCGAGGAGGCGCGCCCGAACGTCGAGGCGTACCGCCTGAAGGACGGCCGGTCCGTGTTCGTCCTCGGGCAAGGGCGCCTCGTGAACCTCGCCGCGGCCGAGGGCCACCCGCCCGAAGTCATGGACATGAGCTTCGCGAACCAGGCGCTCGGGGCGCGATGGATGCTCGAGCACGCCCCGAAGCTGAAGCCTATCGTGCACGTCATGCCCGAGGAGCTCGACCGCCGCGTCGCCGCGCTCAAGCTCGAAGCGATGGGCGTGCGAATCGACCGGTTGACTGCGGAGCAGAAGGCGTACATCACCGGGTGGAGAGAGGGGACGTAGCCGCCGTGCTCGATCTGCCGGGGATCCCGGAACGGCGCCGATCGCGAGCGGCGGCCGTCCGCGCTCAACCGCAACCCTCTTCCGCGCTTCGTCTCGCCTCGATTCGCAAGCCTGATGCATCGCTATCCGCCACCGTGGCGGAGATTTGCGGAACGGATATGCCCCTCCGGCTTTCTGTGTATAAATACGCTGCAGCAGACTTTTAATACATGGTCTGGGTTAAGAACGCTCGTCGGCTGGGCTCCCTCCCGGCCGGAGCGGACAAGACCATGGCGCGCACCGTCATCGGGACCGTCACCCAGGTCTCCCCGCGCGGGGAGCTCGTCGTGAAGACGGGCGGACCCCTCGACGGGATCGGCCCGGGCACGCGGCTCGTCG
Source organism: Thermoplasmatota archaeon (assembly GCA_035292305.1). Lineage (GTDB taxonomy): Archaea > Thermoplasmatota > SW-10-69-26 > JACQPN01 > JAJPHT01 > DATDQL01. Next base: position 398 of record DATDQL010000446.1, on the reverse strand, counting down.
ATGCGCGCATGGACCGGGTCGGTCGCGTCGTGGACGTCATCGGACCGGTCGCGAAGCCGTATCTCGTCGTCGCCGCGGAGAAGCCCATCAGGGCGAACCGCGCAGACGCGCAAGGGCGCGTCAGCGCCGAACGCGGCGCCGCCGCGAAGCCCCGGAGGGCGAGCGGCGCGGACGTGCGCGAGCACGTCGGTGGCCGGCCCGGTCTGCGGCTCCTCGGTAAGGAGCTGTTCCGCGAATGATCCAACCCCCGAGGGGTCGCCATGCCTGAGACGAAGAACCCGGACGAAGCCGTCGAAGAAGTGACCCAGTGCCCCGAGTGCGGCTCCAAGGCCCTCGCGCGCGACTACGAGCGCGGCGAACTGGTGTGCGAGACCTGCGGCCTCGTCCTGGACGACGCC
>DATDQL010000445.1:0-9125 GCA_035292305.1 Thermoplasmatota archaeon | reverse complement strand
TGCCGAGGTGCGGCGCGGCGACGTCGTCGAGGACGCGCGGCGTCGTCTCGAGGGCGTTCGCGACGATGTGGCACTCCGCGAGGCGGTCGCCGTCGAGGCGGAGCGCCACGGCGATGCCGAGCTCGGGGAAGTCCCACGATTCGCGCAGCCGGAGCTTCGTGTACGCGGCGCGCAGGCGGCGCGCGGAGGGCGGCAGGTCGACGAAGGTGACGATCTCGTCCGGGCGCCGGACGTTGCGCTCGATGCCGTCGCCCCGGTAGAAGTCCTTGAGCGGCATCTCGCGCGCGCCATCGGGTCCGGCGAGGTGGACGCGTGCGCCGAGCGCGATGAGGGGCGCAGGGAGGTCCGCGCTGAACGTCGCGTAGCACTTCTCCTTCTGCGGCACGACCAGGCACACGTCGCCGTCGGCCTTCAGGCAGAAGCCCTTGCTCTCGCGCCACGAGAATCCCTGGTTGAAGTAGTAGCACCGGGTGTCGAGGCAGAGGTTGCCGCCGAGCGTGCCGGAGGCGCGCAGGAGCGGCGAGGCGATCATCGCGGCGGTCGTGGGGAGGACCGGGAGCGCCTCGCGCAGCGCCACGCTCTCTTCGATCTCCCTGAGCCGTACTAAGGCTCCGAGTCACTCCGGCCCGCAGGCGCGGAGCGACACGATCCGGTGGAGCGAGATGACGTTCGGCCGCGCGTTGAGCTGCCATTTGTAGTTCGGCAGGAGATCCGTGCCGCCGGCGATCCAGTCGAAGGTGCCTGCGCCGAGGTCGCGCGCGAGGCGGACGGCCTCGTCGACGGTCTCGGGGGCGTGGAGCTCGAAGGGGGGGAGGAGCATGCTCACATCGGAACCCCCGGGAGCCCCCGTTCGCTCGCCCGGCGCCGAAGCCGCGATGACGCGATTACGCGATGACGCGATGGGAAGCGGGCTGTTCCAGTCCTGTCGCGTGATCGCGTAGTCGCGTAATCGCGACTCCTCGTGCAGCTCATCCGCGCACCTGTCGTGAAGATGGATGTGCGGGCTTCCTGGCGCCTTCTCGTTCGATGGCCGCGTACACGAGGTCGGGCGTGATCGGGAGCTGGTGGAATCGGATGCCGATGGCGTCGTGGATCGCGTTCACGACCGCCGGGAGGATCGGGATGAGCGGGCCCTCACCCGCCTCCTTCGCGCCGAACGGTCCCTCCGCGTCGTTCGACTCCACGATGTGCACCTCGACCTCGGGCATCTCCTTCGACGTCGGGATCTTGTAGTCCAGCAGGTTCGGGTTGCGCAGGTTCGCCCGGTTCCATTCGAGCGCCTCGCTCATGACCTGGCCGAGCCCCATGTGGATGCTGCCCTCGATCTGGCCTTCGACGGCGAGCGGGTTGAGCGCCTTGCCGCAGTCGTGCGCGGCCCATACCTTCGTGCACCGCCAGGAACCGTCTTCAAGGTCGACGTCGACCTCGGCGACGTACGCATTGAGGCTGTAGGCAGGAGCGAGCCCCGCGTTCGCGCCCTTGAAGCGGCCGCCGAGCGGGGTCTGCATGAAGCAGCCCGAGGATTGGAGCGCGCCGGTGCGCGCGAGCGCGTCCCGCACGACCTCGTCGAAGCTCATGCGGACCTCGGGGTTCGCGGCGTTCCAGACCTGTTCGTCGGAGAAGATCCACATCTCCTCGGGGTGACCCGTCCTCCGCGTCGCCGCCTTGGCGAGCACGTCGCGCATGTTCTCTGCGGCCTTGCGCGCCGCGTTGCCCATCATGAACGTGACGCGGCTCGAGTACGAACCGAGGTCGACCGGCGCGGTGTCGGTGTCGTCGCTTCGGACGCGGACCCGGTCGAGCCCCACGCCGAGGACCTCCGCGACGACCTGCGCCGCGACGGTGTCGGAGCCCTGTCCGATCTCCGCGGCGCCCGTGTGGACCGTGACGCCGGCGTCCATGTCGATCTTCAGGTGCACGGTGCTCTGCGGGTAGTCCTTGACGTCCCAGTGGATCGGGAGGTTCGATCCGCTGATGTACATCCCGCACCCGAGGCCGAGGCCGCGGCCGAGCGGAAGCTTGCGCCACCGTTCGTCCCATCCGCTCCGCCGCTTCACGACGTCGAGGCACTCGCGCATGCCGTTCGACGTGATGCGGAAGTCGTTGATCGCGAACGAGTACGGCGGCATCAGGTTGCGCAGGCGCAGCTCGAACGGATCGATCCCGAGTCTCTCGGCGGCCTCATCGAGACACGTCTCGAGCGCGCAGCGGACGTTCACGGCGCCGTGGCCGCGCATCGCGCCAGCGGGGACATGGTTCGTGTAGACGCGGCGCCCCCGGTAGCGGAAGTTCGGCACCTTGTACGGGCCCATCACGAGCACGCCGTTGTAGTACGTCGAGATGATGCCGAAGCTCGCGAACGCGCCGCCGTCGATCACGGCCTGGACGTCGAACGCCGTGATGCGGCCCTCGGCGTCGAGGGAGACCTGGAAGTCCGTGTCACCGGGGTGACGGTGCCGTCCGGAATAGAACGATTCATCGCGGTCGTAGAGGAGCTTGACGGGCCTGCCGGTCTTCATCGAGAGGACCGCGGCTGCGACCTCGTGCGGCAGCGGATCGCTCTTGCCGCCGAAGCCGCCCCCCACGTGCGGGCGCACGACGCGGATTCGGTGCATCGGCAGCCCCGTGACCTTCGCGAGCGCGCGGTGGAGGTAGTGCGGCACCTGCGTCGCGCTCCAGACCGTGAGACGGCCCTTCGCGTCGTAGTGCGCGATCGCCGCGTGCGGTTCCGTGAAGGCGTGCGTGACGCCCTTGAAACGCCAGTGCCGGCGCACGACCGCTGCCGCGGATGCCGCGCCGGCGGGCGCGTCGCCGAAGTGCTGGTCGACGTACTTCTGGACGTTCGTGCCGTCGATGCCCATCTCCGCGTGGATCTTCTCCGGCACCGGCTGGAGTCCCTTGATCGGGTCGAGGTACGTCGGGAGGTCCGCGTATTCCACCTCGATCTCCCTCGCTGCCTCGATCGCCGTCCACTCGTCCTCGGCGGCGACGGCGGCCACGGGTTCGCCGACGTACCGCACCTTCTCCAGCGCGAACGCGTGCTCGTCCTGCGTGAGCGGCAGCACGCCGAACGGGATGGGTGCATCCTTCCCGGTCGCGACCGCGACGACGCCCTTGCGCGCAAGCGCTCGGCTCGCGTCGATGCGGACGACGCGCGCGTGCGGTTTCGTGGAACGCACGATCTTCGCGACGAGCATGTTCGGGAGGACGATGTCGTCCGTGTACGCGGCCTGCCCACTGACCTTCCCGCGGGCGTCGACGAGCGGCGTCGGTCGCCCGACGACCTTCGTGCCGCCGGGAGGGTCGTGCGGGTGGCTGCCGGGCGGGAGCGGCGCGCGGTACGGCTCCCACTTCGAGAGGTCGACCTCGGGGACCTCCACGGCCTTCTTCCTGTCCGGGATGGGCGGGAGGTCGAGGGTCATGCGTTCGCTCCTGGGGCGACCGGCTGTGGTGATGCTTCCGCAACGCACGCGGGCCGCGATGACGCGATTACGCGACCACGCGATGGAAGGAGGACGGCTTTCATCCTCATCGCGTAATCGCGTAATCGCGCAATCGTGTCATCAGAGGCCGTCAAGGAGCGACCTCCTTCCTCCGCCCCTTCGGCGCCACCTGCGTCCCCTCGTACACCTCGCCCGGCTCGTCCCGCACCACGCGCAACTCCCGTGCGGCGGTGTGGACCGCGTCGAAGATCTTGACGTACCCCGTGCATCGACACAGGTTGCCGGAGAGCGCCTCGCGCACCTCGGCGTCGCTCGGCTGCGCGTTGCGCCCGAGCAACGCCGTCGTCGTCATGATGAATCCGGGCGTGCAGAAGCCGCACTGCGAGCCGCCGCATCCGGCGTACGCCTCCTGCACCGGCGTGAGGCCCCCCGTCTCCGACCGCAGGCCTTCGATGGTCGTGATCTTGCGGCCGGCGGAGGCGTGCGCGAGCGTGAGACAGGAGAGGCGCGCCTCGCCGTCGACGATGACCGTGCAGCAGCCGCACGTGCCCATGTCGCAACCTCGCTTCGTGCCCGTGAGGTGGAGGTCCTCGCGGAGGACGTCGAGGAGGATCGCGTTCCCGGGGCATGCGACCGTGCGTTCGGCGCCGTTGACGTCGAGGGTCAGGAGTCGCTTCGTCATCGCGCGTCCGCCTGCTTCGTGTCTCGGATGATCTCGGCGGCCACCGCCACGGCGATCTCCTCCGGGGTCTCGGCGCCGACGTCCACGCCGATGGGGGATCGTACACGCGCGAGGGAAGCCTCCGCGACGCCGGCCGCGAGCGCGCGGTCGCGCATGCTCGTGAGCTTCGCGGTGCTCCCGACGACGCCGACGACGCCGGCGAACCCCGAGCGCAGGATCGCGACGAGCGCGTCGACGTCCTTGTGGTGACTGTAGCCGAGAAGGTACACGTGCGAGAACGCGTCGAGGTCGAGCTTGGCGAGGGTCGGTCCGAACTCGCCGCAGAGGACCTCGTCCGCGCGCGGCCACCGTTCGCGGGTCGCGTAGTCCGGGCGGTCGTCGAGCACCGCGACGGGCCATTCGAGGCCCGCGGCCACGTCGGCGAGGGCCTTCGCGACATGGCCACCTCCGACGAGAAGGAGCCTGGGCCCCGCGCGCACGACCTGGATCGCGATGTCCACCGTCCCCCCGCATACGGAGTCGAGGCCGCCCGGCTTCCACGCCGCGAGGTCGAGGCGGACGAGCCCGCTCCCGCCCGTGCGCAGCGCTTCGCGCGCCATGGACTTTGCCCTCTCCTCGAGGCCGCCGCCGCCGACCGTGCCCCACGCGCTCTCCGCGGTGACGATCATCGAGAACCCTACCTTGCCCGGGACGCTTCCTTTCGCGTCGGCGACCGTGCAGACGGCGTACGGGACTCGGCGGCGTTGGAGGTCGAGTTGACGCTGGAGGAGGGAGGGTTTCACGGCAACGCCTCCTGGATCACTCGACGGCCCCCGGGAACGCGGCAGCGAACGCCTCTGCGCGGCGCAGGTCCTCCGGCGTGTTCACGTCGAAGAGGACGCCGGCGTTGTCGACCGTCACCTCGCGCGGTGCGGCGGCGCGGACGATCCCGTGGAGGGGCTCGTCGTCGGCGAGGGCGAGCACGTCCGCTCGCAGCGACGCAGGGAGGAGCACAGGGTGGCCTCGCCGGCCGTCGACGACGGGCACGGCGGGGCCTCGCGGGGCCGCCCGGAGGAGGGCGATCGCGTCCTCGGCCCGCGCGAGAGGGACATCGACGGGCCACACGAGGAACGCGTCGACATCGCCGAGGGCCGCGAGGCCGGCCTTGATGCTCCCGGTGCGGCCTCGTTCCCACCCTTCGTGAACGACGACGCGCGCGGGGGAGGGCACGAGCGGCCTCGCCTCCTCCGCGCGGGGACCGAGGACGACGACGATGTCGCCGGCGACACGCGCAGCCTCGCGGACGACGCGCGCCACGAACGTCTCGCCGCCGAGGCGCGCGAGGGCCTTCGGCGTCCCGAGGCGCCGTCCCGCCCCTGCGGCGGGGACGACGACGCCGAGGCGCGGGTCCGGGAGGCGCACGCGTCCGGCACACGCTCGGGGAAGAAGAGCCTATCCGGACCGAAGGGCCGCGGCTCGGGCTGGGGCGCGGACGGGTCCGGGCTGCGGCTCGGGCACGGGGGAGGCGCGTGGACGTGCCGCGCTTCGCGGTCCGGCGACCCCTACAACAGTTCGAGCAGCCGCGCGCAGTCTTCCTCCTCGCGGTCGGCGAGGGCGCGCAGGCGGTCTCCGAGGCGTTGCGTGGGCGCGGTGTTCGCGGCCATGCCGTAGACCTCGGCCGCCGTCCGCTTCATCTCGATCCAGCCCTCGACGAGCTCCCGCAGCGATTGCGGTTCGCGGGGCGCGGGGCCTGTCCCACGGGGCGGCGGTGCCATCCGGCGCCAGGCGCGGACGATCTCGAAGAGCTCGATCCGGTCCTCCCGGGCGCGCGTGACGAGGGCTTCGAGCGTCGCCCGCGCCTCCTCGTTGGGAAGGCGGCGGAGGCGCTCGAGGGTCGCGGGTCCATCGACGGACGCGTGGAACTCGAGGAGGGCCACGAGATGGCGCAGGGACTCCTCGCCTGAGACGTGCTCCGGGTTCCGCACGAGACCTTGTCCGGGCGGAGGACCCTGAAGCGGGTGTCGACGGGGCCGGGGGACCAGACAGGTCCTGTCCGGTCGGGGCCCGAGCGCCCTTCCGGCCGGTGCGCCACAGGGGCACTCCCGCGCCCCGCGAATACCCTGAGCGACAGGGCCGGAAGCCGTTGTCCGCGCGCGCCGAAGCCCCGACGTCCGCCTGGCCTCCGGACACTCGCCGGCCTCGCCGCGCCCGGCTTCTCGCCGGCCTCGTCGCGCTCGGCCTCTTCGGCGGCGGCGCGCTCTGGTGGACCGGTGCCGGCGACGGCGCGACGGAGGTCTCACGCGCGTTCGGAGGGTCCGGCGGCGGCGTCGCCATCGTGGCGTTCGACGACATCGAGGCGCGGTACTTCCATGCGATCACGGTGGACCGCGAGCGGGGCGAGACGTCCACGCGTCCCCTCATCGTCCGCCTCGCAATGTCCGGTCCGATCCCCGACACGGGGGAGGCCGAACGGTGGCTGCGCGACCACGCGAACGTCCTCATCGTGCGCTCTCCCGACGGCGCGCCCGTCGTGTTCACGGACCAGGACCTCGCGACCGATCGTGGCAACGCGGCCGTCGGCGCGACGGTGCCGCGAGGCGTGGCGATCGAGACGCGGGACGCGAGCCTCCTCCCGTGCGTCTTCGCGCACGAGATCCTCCATCTCCTCGGCCTCCACCACGTCGAAGACGAGGGCGACATCATGGCCGCGCGCTGCGACGAGGACAAGCCGGGGGACGCCGCCTTCGCGGACAAGGAGAAGCTCGACCGGCTGCGGTCGGTCCGCGCGTTCACGCTCACCGGGCGCGTGACGTGGGCGGAGAGGTTGTGAGTCCGGGACCCACTCGACCGTCCCTCGTGCCTTCGTGTACCGTCGCGACCTCGACTCGAAGCCTTCATCTCCCGCCGCGTCGTTCCTGGAGCGCCCATGGGGCCCTGGGATGCCGTCGAGGCCGGGCTATACCCGGCTGAGTCCGCAGGAGTCCTCGCAGCGTCGTCTCCCGGTCTCCGGATCGCGGACCACCGCGCCGTCCACCTCGTGACGCGCGGGAACGTGGACGGCATCGTCTCGGCCGCGCTCTTCTTCTCGCGCCACCCGGAAGGCCGCGTGAGCTTCGTCCCGAGCGCGACGAGCGCCGTCGACACGCTCCGGAAGGACCTGTCGACTCGCCTCTTCTACGTCGTCGACCTCGGGCTCACGCCGGAGCTCATCCGGTCGATGAACATGAAGGGGAAGACCGGCCAGGGCATCGTCCTCCTCGACCACCACCAGCAAAGCGAGCTCTACGCCTCCGAGCTCGGCCCCCATGTCCGCGCCGAGGTCGGCGCGGGCGGCTCGGCGGCGAGCTTCGTGCTCCGGCACTTCGGCATCGAGGACCCCGCGCTCCAGCGCCTCGCGGCCCTCGCCGACATCGTCGAGTACGGCACGACGCCGTTCCTCGACCGCGCCGTGTCGGAGTGGGGGTTCGACCGCCTCGAGGAGGAGGCGGTCCACCTGGACTTCGCCTGGCGCCTGCAGATCGACGACGACCGGTTCCGCGCGATGAGCGCGCGCCGTCTTTCGCGCGGGGTGTGGCCGAGCGAGGTCGGCGAGATCCGGCGCCGTTACCTTCAGATGCTGAACGAGAACCGGTGGATCAAAGCCAAGGAGCGCGTGCGGTCGCACCTCGACGTGCGCAACGGTGTCGCCCTGCTCCACTTCGGCAAGCGAAAGCCGTCGCTCCTCGGATTCGGCACGCGCGCGTTGACATCCGTCGCGAAGGAGGAGGGCTGCGACCTCGCGGTCCTCGTGAACCGCCGCAAGGAGCTCGCCTCCGTCGCGCTTCGCGCCCTCGCCGACGAGCCGCGCATCAACCTCGGCCTCTTCGTCGAGGACTTCACGCGCCGCCACGGCATCGTCGGCGGGGGTCACCCGACGAGCGCGGGCGCGAAGATCTGGGGACGTCACCTGCCGGTGTTCCTGAACCGCGTGTACGGTTACGGTTAGGACCGGTCGCCCGGAGGTCTGGCCGATCTGGGGTCGGAACGAGAGCGGAGCGCCGCGCCCGCGGCGCCCCGTGGACCGCGCCTACTCTTCCTCGTCCTCGGTGGCCACCGCCTTGCCGATCGTTCGCTTGTCCTTCGGCAGGTCCTGCCCTCGTTCGATGCTGCCGGCGCCGGGGAGGTTGCCGCTTCCGCGCTCCCCGCTCTTCTCCGTCCCGGGCCTTCGCATCTCGTGCTCGCCCTGGACGGTCTCCCCGCCGCTGCGGACCTTCTCGCCCTCGCGGACGTTCTCGCGGGACTTCTGCTCGCGTTCTCGCTCCTGCTCACGGCCTTCCTTCTTCTCGGCCATGCCGCCGGTTTCTCTCGGCCGAAGGGAAGACGCCCGCGGAGCGGTCGTCGATGACGCACCCGGCCGATGCGTCGATGGCCGGAGGCGCGACGCGCGGCTCTTGCCCGCGCCGGCAGCCGCCGGTAGCGGGGTCGAACCGAGTGGCGTCCCCTGAAGAGGCCAACGGTACTTGGCCGTCCGCTTCGTGGCGCCGGACTCCACCGTGCCCGGATGATGCGTCGCGAGGCATTCCTCGAAGACCGAAAGACCGGAAGACCTACTTCTTGGAAGGCTGGTCTTTCGGTCTTCCGGTCTTCGACGGATGCCTTGCCTCGCAGCCGACTCCGTGGCCACCTACCGACCGAGAGACGAAGCGACGAAGGCGTTGGAAATGTCGACCCGTCGCCTTCGCCTCTTCGTCGCTTCGGCCTTGGCTCGAAAGTCCGAAGCCTCGAGGGGGCGAACAAGGCGCGACCTCCGATCCTTCGTTCCTCCGTTCCTCCGGGTGAAACTGGCGGGATGCAACGGACCGGTTGGCCCCCGCCAGGAAAACCCGGAGGAACGGAGGCTCGCAGCGACGGAGTTTCGAGCCAACGCCTCTTGGTCTCTTCGACCGAGTCACCCCGGTCGACGAGTCATTGGATCCCCTGACCGTGCCAAGTCAGCCGAGCAGCGCCGCGACGCGCCTCGCGGCATCCGCCGCGTCTTTCGC
>DATDQL010000444.1:0-17189 GCA_035292305.1 Thermoplasmatota archaeon | reverse complement strand
GCAATCCATATGCAATGCGTGTGGGGTATTGAACGTTGCGATGGCGACGAGCGCTGGCGCTGATAGCGGTAGCGCTCGTCCGGTCTGGGCCCCCGGCCGAATCCCAACGCTGAGGCCCCGCCGGCCGCCTCGCCGAGCCGTGCGCGGTCCGGCGCTCGTCGTCCTGGTCCTCCTCGGCTCAGGATGCCTCGGCTCCGGCGCGCCCGCCACCGGGGACGCCGCCACGAGCGCCGCCACGGCCGCGCGAGCAGCCGGCCTCTCCGAGAGTCCCCTCGCGGAGGCGGATCCCGACCCCGCGGACGCGGGCGCCCCGCCCGCACCGACCTTCTTCGCCGGCGAGTACATCTTCGAGGCGCACGGCGGCTCCGAAGGTCCCGGCACGGGGACCGCCGGGACGACGAAGGTCGTCCTTCCCGAGGGCTGGCGCACGACCGTGTCGCTTCGCTGGAGCGGGGCCGCGCCCTCCGGCGTCCGGCTGCGCATCCTCGACGAGACCGGCGCGCCTGCCACGGCGGTCATCGTGTCGTCGTCCCCGTCCTCGTACGTCTTCCCGCCGGGCGTGCTACCCGTGGGCGACGCGTACGTCGCGCTCGACGCGCCGGACCTCGGCGCGGCGGCCGCCGTCGAGTACTCCGGCTCCGTGTACTTCTCGAGATGAGAGCGCCGACAGCCCTCGCGCGGGGTCACGAACGCCGGGATTCCAGCGCTTCGCGCGGCTTCGCGCATCACCTTCGTTCGCACTGAACGCTCATATAGGGGCATGCGCTTGCCCGCCTCGGTCCCCATGGCGAACGTCGAGGCCCTTCGCGAGGTGAAACGCGTCGAAGCGGAGATCCACGCGGCCCGCGAGAAGGCCCGCCGGGAGGCCCAGGACGTCCTCCGGAAGGCCCGCGAGGAGGTCTCGCAGATCGAGGCGAAGGCCCGCGCCGACGCGGACGCAGCCTACGCCGCGGAGATCGCCCGCTCGCAGAAGGCCGCCGACGAGGAGCGCGCCCGGATCCGCAAGGCGGGGCAGGCCGAAGCGGACAAGGTCCGCGGCGCCGGCTCCGGTCCGACCCTGACGGCGGCCGTGGACCTCATCCTCCGCCGCTTCAACGAGAAGATCCGGGGTTAGTCCTTGCTCACACGGCAGGAGAAGGTCGTCATCGTCGCGTCCCGCGAGCGGCAGCGGGACGTCATCGAGACGCTCTACCGTCTCCGCGCCGCGCATCTCATCGAGTTCCACGAAGGGCACGACCCCCACGGGATGCGATTCGGCCGACCCCTCCCGGAAGGCTCGAGGTCCTCCGAGCGCCTCGTGCGCCTGCGCGCCCTCGTCCGAAACCTCGGTCTCGAAGGCCGCCCCGCGTCGAAGCGGACCGCCGCCGCCGAGATCGAGCGGCGCATCGACGCGGCGCTCACGAGCCTCGAGGTCGACGTCGCCGCGACCGTCGAGGCGCGGGACCGTGTCCGGCACGAGCTCAAGGAGCTCGACGACCGCGAAGCGAAGCTCCAGCCTCTCGTCGGCCTCCCGTTGCGCGTCGAGGACTACTCGGGCTACCGGAGCCTGCGCGTCCTCGTAGGCCGGACCGCGGAGCCCGTCACCGTCGAGGAGATCGCGCGCGCGGCCTCCGACGCGATCACGTTCGCCGCGGCGGACCTCGTCGCGGTCTTCGCGCCGCTCCCGCAGGCCGACGCCGCGCAGGAGGTCCTCCTCCGCAAGGGCTTCCGCGAGGTCGAGCCCCCGCAAGGTCAAGGGGCCGTGCCGGAGCTCCTCGCCGAGGCCGGGCGGGAACGCGCGCGCCTCGCGGAGCGGCTCGAGAAGAGCCAAACGGAGCTCGCCCGCCTCGCGACCGAGCACGGCGACTTCCTCGTCGCCGCCGAGGAGCACCTGTCGATCGAAGTGGAGAAAGCGGAGGCGCCGCTCTCGTTCGGCTCGACCGATTACGCGTTCGTCGTCCAGGCCTGGGTTCCCTCGGGGGACGTCCCGCGGCTCCAGGCGGCGCTCCAGGAACGGGTCGGCGACGCTTTCCATATCGAGCGCGCGGCCCCGGCCGTCCACGGGCACGGCGACGCACACCACTCGAACGAGCCCCACGATGAGACCGCCCCGGACGGCGCAGATTCCCAGACGGTCCCCGCCGAGACGAAGGAGCGCCACGCAGGCGCGGACACGCCGCCGACGCAGTTCCGCAACCCGCGGTGGGCCCGGCCGTTCCAATACTTCACGACGATGTTCTCGACGCCGCGGTACGGCGAGATCGACCCCACCGCGGTGCTGAGCGTCGCTTTCCCCGTCTTCTTCGGGTTCATGATCAGCGACCTCGGCTACGGCACCATCATGGCCGTCCTCGGTCTGTGGATGGCGCTGCGCCTCGGCAAGATCGAGGGGATGCGCGAGCTCGGCACGGTCATCGCCGTCGCCGGCATCATCGCGATGGCGCTCGGGGGTCTCGTCTTCCACGACGCCTTCGGCATCCCGTTCTTCGCGCACGAGGGCGTGCCCGCCGCGGAGCTCGCGGAGCACCCCGAGTTCGCGGGCCTCTCGGCGTGCCAGCAGTTCGCGGGCATCCACACGGAGGCGACGTGGTCGTGCCTCCTCACCGGGAACCTCGTCGTCCACGCTCCTCTCATCAGCAAGCTCACCGACGCGTCGACGCTCCTCATCATGAGCATCCTCGCGGCGATCGTCCACCTCTCGCTCGGGCTCGTCTTCGGCATCGTCAACGAGATGCGCCACTCCTGGAAACACACGGTCGCGAAGGTCGGTTGGCTCCTCCTGCTCGTCGGGTTCACGTACCAGATCCTCGCGATCGCCCGCCACAACGCGTTCCTGGGCGGCCCGCTGTGGTACGCCGGCGGCGGCACGGCCTCGACGGCCGCGGGCGCGTGCGGCTACGGGTCGACCGAAGGCGCGCTCGGCCTGTGCCGGGTGGCGTTCGGCAGCGTCGCCGTGCTCGGGCAGGACCTCACGGTCCTGTTCCTCGTGCTCGCCGGAGCCGGCCTCGCGCTCCTGTTCCTCACCGAGGGCGCGATCGCGGCGCTCGAGATCCCCTCGCTCCTCGCGAACATCCTCTCCTACACTCGGCTCGGCGGCGTCGCGGTCGCCAAGGCCGCCATGGCCGCCGCGTTCAACGGCCTCTTCCTCGTGGGGATGGTCCTCCACCCGGGCGAGCCCACGAACGTCCTCCTCGTCATCGTCGGAGCGCTCCTCGTGCTCCTCACGCAGTCGATCGTGCTCGTGCTCGGGCTCCTGAGCTCCGGCATCCAGGCCATCCGTCTGAACTACGTGGAATTCTTCACGAAGTTCTTCAAGGGTGGCGGGACGCCGTTCAGGGCCTTCGGTCGCGAACGGTCGTTCTCGCTCGAATCAGCCTCGACCATCCCTTGAACACGCATCACGGAGGAAACCTAGGATGAACACGAACAACGGAATGCTCGCGCTCCTCGGTCTCGCGCTCACGCTCATCGTCGCCGGCAACGCGGCGGCCCAGGGCGAAGCCGAGGGCGCGAGGGACAACACGGAAATGGGGCTCGCCATCGGCGCGGGCCTCGCGATCGGTCTCGCGGGCGTCGGCACGGGCCTCGCGCAGCAGGGCATCGGCGCCGCCGCCGTCGGCGCGATCGCGGAAGACGCGGGCTTCCTCGGCAAGGCCATCCTGTTCGTCGCCATCCCAGAGACGATCATCATCTTCGGGTTCGTCGTGGCGTTCCTGCTGTTCGGCAAGATCGCGTGATGCGGTGGGGACATGGCGCTCGAGCACGTGTTGGAGTCTCTCCGGGACCAAGGCCGTACGGAGGCCGCGAAGGAGGTCACCGCTGCCCGTCAGGAGGCCGACGCCTTGGTCGCCGCAGCGCGCTCCGAGGCGGCGGCCCTCGTCACGCGACGGAAGGAGGAAGGGCTGCAGGCCGCGGACCTCCTTCGCAAGCGCGAGTTCGCCGCGGCCGAGCTCGAATCCCGCAAGATGCGCCTCGAGGCCGAGCGCGACGTCATGATCCGGCTCCGCGCGGCGGTCGCAGAGCGCCTCGCGAAGGTGCCGTCCGCGGATCGCGAGAAGCACCTCGCGGCCCTCGCGAAGACCGCGCGCCTGTCCGGCGGCCGCGTCTTCGTGCGCGAGCAGGACGCAGCGGCGGCGAAGGCCGCCGGCCTCGCCCCCGCGGGCACGTTCCAGGGGCTGGGCGGCCTTCTCGTGCAGTCGGCCGACGGCTCGACGACGGAGGATCTGAGGTACGAGAATCTCCTGGACGACATCTGGCGAGACAGCCTCAACGACGTCGCCCAGATCGTCTTCCGGAAACAGGGGAACTGACGTGGCACGGCTCTTCGGGTTCGTCTGGCGCGGTCGCGGCGGGAACTACGCCTATGTGAACGCGCGCGTGCGCGCGCGCTCGGCGTCGCTCCTCCCGCCCGAGACGTACCCGAAGCTCGTCGCGCGGGACCTCCCCGAGATCGCGCGCGCCCTCCAGGAAGGTCGCTACCAGAAGGAGATCGACGAGCTCGCCGGCAAGTACCGCGGCGCGGAGCTCATCGACCGCGCGACCCGCCTCCACCTCGGCCGGACGTACGACGAGATCCTGTCGTACTCCGAAGGCGAGCTGCGCTCCATGCTCGCGCTCTACATGGAGCGGTACGACGTCCAGAACCTGAAGACCATCATCCGCGGGAAGTTCGGCGGCTCCTCGACGCAGGAGATCCTGAACGAGCTGCTCCCGCTCGGCACGCTTCCTCGCCGCGAGCTCGAGCGGCTCGCCTCGCACGAGTCCCTCGAGGACGTCCTAAGCGCCATCGCCAAGACGCCCTACGGGCCTGCGGTGAAGGAGCTCGCGGACGCGCACCAGCGCCCGGCGAGCCTCCTCGAGCTCGAGAACGCGCTCGACAAGCTCCACTACCGGCGTGTCGACGACGCCGTCGACTACTCGACCGCGCCAAAGGCCGCCTTCCAGGCGTACCTGCGCCGCGAGATCGACGTCGTGAACCTCCGCACCGTGTTCCGCCTCAAGGCGGAGCGCATGACGGACCTTGCGAACCTGCACGTCGAGGGAGGCCGCGACATCGACGTCCCCGCGGCGCAGCGCATCCTGCGGGCCGACGGCGACGAGCTCGCGGCCGAAGTCGCGTCGCTCACGTGGTGGAAGGGCCGGGACGAGGCGGTCCGGGCGTTCCTCGATGGTCGTGGCCTCAACCCCGTCATGACGTCCCTCGATCGCTGCTTCCTCTCGAGCGCGATGAGCTTCGGCCACGCGTATCCGCTCTCCGTCCTCCCCGTCATCGGCTTCCTTCTCCGGAAGAAATTCGAGGTCGACAACCTCCGCATCATCGCCTACGGCAAGCAGACCGGTCTTCGCGAGGAGACGATCCAGGAGCTTGTGTTGGCATGAGCGAGCGAGGGACGAGCGAGGGCAGACGATGAGCAAGAGCATCGCCGTCTTCGGCAGCGACGACTTCGTCCTCGGCTTCCGCCTCGCCGGCATCAAGCGCGTGTCCTCCGGCGACCTCGGCGTGCTCGAGAGCGAGGTCGCGGGTGCGCTCGACGACCGCGGCGTCGGCATCGTCGTCCTCGAGGCGAAGGACGCGGACGGCTTCTCTGCCACGCTCAAGCGTCGTATCGCGAGCTCGGTCGACCCCGTGGTCATCACCCTCGGCGGCGAGGGCAGCGGCGACCTGCGCGAGAAGGTCAAGCGCGCGATCGGCATCGATCTCTTCAAGGACTGATCCCCATGGCCCAGCAAGTTTCCAGCATCCAGAAGCCCGCCGGCGGCGTCGGCGTCATCCACCGTGTCGCAGGACCCGTCGTCACGATCACGGGGATCAACCCGCGCATGTACGACGTCGTCTTCGTCGGGCACGAACAGCTCATGGGCGAGGTCATCAAGATCTCCGGCGCGCAGTCCACCATCCAAGTGTACGAGGATACGTCGGGCATCAAGCCCGGCGAGCCCGTCCGCGAGACGGGCGCGTCCCTCTCCGTCGAGCTCGGCCCCGGGCTGCTCACGTCCATCTACGACGGCATCCAACGACCGCTCGTGGTCCTGAAGGACAAGATGGGCGACTTCATCCTGCGCGGCGTCAACGCCCCCGGACTGGACCACGCGAAGAAGTGGGAGTTCACGCCCACCGCGAAGGCCGGGGACAAGGTCCGCGGCGGTTCCATCCTCGGCTGGGTGCAGGAGACCGAGACGATCAAGCACCAGATCATGGTGCACCCGGACGTCACGGAGACGACGGTCGCGGACATCAAGAAGGGCTCGTACACCGTCGACGACGTGATCGGTCGCCTCGCGACCGGTGCCGAGCTGCGTCTCATGCAGAAGTGGCCCGTGCGCCGTCCCCGTCCGATCGCGGAGAAGCTGCGCCCCGACATCCCGCTCATCACCGGCATGCGCATCCTCGACGGCCTCTTCCCGGTCGCGAAGGGCGGCACCGCCGCGATCCCGGGCCCGTTCGGGTCGGGGAAGACCGTCACGCAGCAGTCCCTCGCGAAGTTCTCCGACGCGGACATCGTTGTGTACATCGGGTGCGGGGAGCGCGGCAACGAGATGACGGAAGTGCTCACCGAGTTCCCGCACCTCGAGGACCCGAAGACGAAGAAGCCGCTGATGAACCGCACGGTGCTCATCGCGAACACGAGCAACATGCCCGTGGCCGCCCGCGAGGCGTCCTGCTACACGGGCGTCACCATCGCGGAGTACTTCCGCGACATGGGTTTCGACGTCGCCCTCATGGCCGACTCGACCTCGCGATGGGCCGAGGCCATGCGCGAGATCTCGTCGCGCCTGGAGGAGATGCCCGGCGAGGAAGGCTACCCGGCCTACCTCGCGGCGCGCCTCGCCGAATTCTACGAACGCGCCGGGCGCGTGAAGAACAGCAACGGCTCGAACGGGTCCATCACCGTCATCGGCGCCGTGTCGCCGGCCGGTGGCGACTTCTCCGAGCCCGTCACCCAGAACACGCTGCGCATCGTGAAGGTGTTCTGGGCGCTCGACGCGAAGCTCGCCCAGCGCCGCCACTTCCCGGCCATCAACTGGCTCGATTCGTATTCGCTCTACGAGGACACGCTCCTCCCATGGTACGAGAAGAACGTCAGCAAGGACTGGGGCGGCATCCGCGCCTGGGCCGCGGAGACGCTCCAGCGTGAGGCCGAGCTGCAGGACATCGTGCAGCTCGTCGGATCCGACGCCCTCCCCGAGGAACAGCAGCTCACGCTCGAGATCAGCCGCGGCATCCGCGAGGTGTTCCTCGCGCAGAACGCGTTCCACCCCATCGACGCGTTCGCCCCACTGAAGAAGCAGTTCGAGATCCTCGTCGCGCTGCGTCGTTGGGAAGAGCTCGGCAAGGCGGCGATGGCGCGCGGCGTCCCGCTCGCGCAGATCGCCGCGATCAACGTCCGCGGCGCGCTCGCGAAGGCGAAGTTCGAGAGCGAGTGGGAGAAGGAGTACTCCGGCGTCGTGGCGACGATGGAGAAGCAGTTCGGGGAACTGAAGGTGGCGTAGTCGGCCATGTCGTCCCTCCTCACTCGCGAATGTCCCCGTGACCATACCCGCCTCGTCGCCGAGAAGCTCGCCGTCCGCGGGCCGGACGTCACGATCGATCGGTGCCCGAAGTGCGGCGGGATCTTCCTCGACAAGAACGAGCTCGCGCGCATCACCGGCGACGTGAGGCTGAACGCGCACCTTCGCGACGAGGCGGGGCACGACTCGGACACGGACATCCTCTGCCCGAGCTGCGGCGGGATCATGGACGGCGAGGAGGTCGCGGGCGTCACGGTCGACGTGTGCCTCACCTGCTTCGGCCTCTGGCTCGACCGCGACGAGCTCGACGCGCTCAAGGCGCGGCCGAACCTGGCGCCGATCGACGTCACTCCGGAGAAGGCCGCCGAGATCGGGGCGGCACGGGGTCGCGGCAAGCGGCGTGGCGTCCTTGCCGCGATCGACCGTCCGTTCGCGGAGTTCGTGCGACGGTATCTTTGATGCCGGCTCGGCCAGGGCCCTCCGACCGCCGCGTGTTCAGGCGGCAGGTTCAAGGCCTTGGATGTATCATATATGCCATGTGGTCGAAGCGCACCCTGCGTATTGGTCCCCGCCGCCGAAGAGCGTCAAGAGCCCTGTCCCGCGCTTGACGACGCTGTGGGCCATCGAGCGCATCCTGCACGACGCATGGGAACGCGACGACGGCCCGTTGAGCCTAGAGGAGATCAAGCGACGGATGGGAAGCAAGGGGGTCCGCCACGCGACCGTCCGGACGTGCGTCGACGAGCTCGCCCGGCAAGGGAAAGCCGCCGCGACGCCCTCGGGAGTGATGTGGACGCTGGCGAGCCCGGCTTGGGAGAAGTACGTCCGTTCGCGTGCCTGGAACTCCCTCTGAGGCGACGATGGTCTGGCGCGTCGTCAAGGACGAGGCGGAGTGGGCCTCGGCGAACGAACACGCGCGGGAGGGCCTCCGGCGATTCCGCGGGCGGCTGAGATCCGACCCCTTCGCGGTCGGCGATCGCATCCAGCGCGACCACTTCCCGCGTCGCTTCCGTGCGGCACCGAACCTCTTCCGTCTCGCCCTGCCCGACGGCTGGCGCGCCCTGTACGTGGTCCACACCCGCCCAAGGGACGAGGCTCGCGTCGAGATCGTCTTCATCGGCGACCACAGACGGTACGACCGGCTGTTCGGCTACCGGTCGTCGTGACGAGGCCTCCCGCGCCGGTGGGCACTTCGGCGCGCTCACGCGCCGCCCGACCACTCCTTCATCTGCTTCTCGCGGAGCTTCGCCAACTCGGCCTTCGACAGCTTGCTCTTGCACGAGATCGCCCACGAGTGGCCGAACGGGTCGATGATGCGGCCGTAGACGTCGCCCCAGAACTGGTCGACGAACGGCATCGTGACCTTCGCGCCCTCCTCGACGGCGCGCTCCCACACGTGCCCGGCGTTCGGGCGGTAGTAGTGCAGGTTCACGCTCGGCCCCGTGCGCGTGGCGTCGACGAGGTCGGAGCCGGGGAAGATGTCGCTGAGGAGGACATGCGAGCCGCCGATGACGAGGCCGGCGTGCATGATCTTCCCTCCGGGCGCGGGCTGGTTGGAGAAGACCTTCGCGCCGAAGACGTCCTTGTACCACTGGATCGCGGCCGCCGCGTCGTTCACGGCGAGGTAGGGCGTGACCGCCTGCGGCTTCGGGGCCGCGGGGGCGCGGGTCTTCGCGGCGCGGCGCGGGGCGGTCCTCTTCGGGGCGCTTCGGGAACGGCGTTTCGCGGGCATGGGGCTCGGTCGGCCAAGCGAGCCGCCGTGTTTGAAGGTTCGTGTGGAGAGAAGGAGCGCCCCGCGCGCTGTCGCGCGCGGAGCGGGAAACTCCGAAGACGGACTCGGCGTCGAGCCGTCTCCGGGAGACTTGGCACAGGCCGACGGCTCGGCGCCGTGGCCGCCTACCGAGGCTCAGCGGAACTGCAGCGTGAGGTCCGTCCCGTACGTCGAGGGCGTCTCGAAGTCGGCCGGCAGGGACGCGCCCGCCTCCTGGATGAGGAGGACGGACACCGTCGTGCGCGGGTCGAGCGCCGTGTCGAAGATCAGGAGCTTCACGAGGTCGCCGCTGTTCATGACGGGGGCGGACGCGCTGAAGGAGCTGTCCTGGTCGCGGAGCTCGACGAGGCCGAACTTCGTCGTGGCCGTGCCCCAGCCCGCGGCGGCGGTGATCGCCGTGGCTTCGTACGAGAGCTCGCGGACGTTCGTTCCATCGGAGTAGCGCACGATGAGCTGCCCGAGGTCCAGGTCCTTCGCGCCCGCGGCGAGGCCGACGTGGAACGCGAGCATCTCCATCTCGCTCGAAGAGGTCGCGGAGCGGTTCCCGTAGACGGCTTCGAGGCCGAGGTTCGAGGAGACCTCTTGGGTGGCCTCCCGTCCCGTGCTCTGCGCGCGCTCCTGCAACGTGCCGCTGGTGTTGATGAGGACCGCCGCGGCGACGGCCGCGACGAGCACCATGGCGATGAACACGATGAGCGTGCCGACGCCGACCTCGGCGCGGTCTCCGGTCTGGAACTTCCTGTTTGCCTTCAAGCGGATCCCGCCCCTCCTCCCTGGCCGGTCGTCATTGAAGCTTCGCGGAACGCACCTTGGCCGAAACGGGAGTGCGCCCGCTGCCGCTGAGGAGAGAAACGGACGAAAAGGAGGGATGCCGCGCGGCGGCTTCGGGCCGCGCGGCCGAGGACGATCGGACTACCTGTACTGGATCGTGAGATCCGTCCCGTACGTCGACGGGGTCGAGAAGTCCGCAGGGACCGTACCGCCCGTCTCGGGGATGATGAGGATCGTCACGTCGGTCCTCGGCGACAGGTCCGTGTCGAAGACCAGGAGCTTGACGAGGTCCCCGGAGTTCACGACCGGCGCGGAGGCGCTGAACGAGTTGTCCTGGTCGCGGAGCTCGACCAGGCCGAACTTCGTCGTGGCAGTCCCCCAGCCCGCGGCCGCGGTCGTCGCGGCCGAGGAGTACGTGAGCTCGCGCACGTTCGTGCCGTCCGAGTAACGGACGACGAGCTGCGAGAGGTCGAGGTTGGTCGCGCCGGCCGCGAGGCCGACGTTCAACGAGAGCATCTCCATCGAGGTTGCCGAGGTCGCGGACCGGTTGCCGTACGCGGCCTCGAGCTTGAGGTTCGAGGAGACTTCCTGCGTGGCTTCCTTCCCGGTCGCCTGGGCGCGCTGCTGCAACGTGCCGCTCGTGTTGATCAGGACCGCGGCCGCGACCGCGGCGACGAGGACCATGGCGATGAACACGATGAGCGTGCCGACGCCGACCTCGGCGCGGTCTTGTTCGAGGAACTTGCGGTTGGCCTTCATGGGTCTTGCCCGCGGTCACCTCCTTCCTGGAGGTGCATGAACGCGCGCGGAATGGCCGGGGGCCGGACCGTCGGAGGGCCCGAGTCCCACGACCCTGACCCGGTCCACCCCACGACCGGAGCGGCCCTCGGCCGCTGCGGTGCGGTGGCTGCCCGCCGAACCTGGCGACGACGCCCGCGCCGAACTTCGCTCCTCGGGAACGCGCCCGTGCGCGACGATCCTCCCGTGCCGCGCCGCGTTTCGACTCACGTCGCGGTCACCTGGACGCTCCACGTCACGGCTCCCGAAGGGAGCGACGTGCCGACGTCCCAGACGAGCGCCACGGCCTCCACGGCGAGGACGTCCGGGAGCCCCTGCGTGAACCACACGGAACCTTGCGACACGTCGTCCTGGAGGAGCTCCGCTTCGAACGTTCCCGACCCGAGGGCCCCGACCGAGGATTCGGACAGCGTCGCGGAGTACGCATAGTGACCGGCCGTGACACCCGGGCTCGCGGTCCCGAGGACGACGGCGAGCTCCACGGGCGACGACGGGGAGTCTCCCGCGGCCGCCTGGCCGAGCGCGCTCACCGCGACGCCGGAAGGTTGGATCGCGAGGGAGTTCGAGACGTCGACGATCTCGCCCCACGTCGCCGAGATGTCCGTCGACTGGATCGCGATGCCGGCCGCGAGAGTGCACGTCCCCGCCACGAGGGCGAGGGCGAACCAGGCCGGCCGGCTACGCATGGCCTCACACGGCCGTCACGACGATGCGATACGCCGTCGCGCCGCTCGGCAGGTCGGCGCCGACGTCCCACTTCAGCGTCACGCCCTCGACGTTCGAGGCGTCCGACGTGTCCTGCTTGACGTATAGCGAGCCCTGCGACGTGTCGTCCGAGAACAGTTCGAGCTTGTACGTTCCCGACGTGACCGACGCCACGGCAGATTCCTCGACGACGACCTTGTAGAACCAGTGGGCCTTCGTGAGCGCCGTGTTGCCGTCGCCGGCGGCGCTGGTCACCATCTCGTTCGCGGAGCCCGACGTCGTTCCGTCGGCGGCGGTCGTCGCCTTGATGACCCCGATCTGCGCGCTCGTGATCGTGAAACCCGTCCCGATGTCGGCCACGTCGCCGAAAATGGCCGAGTACGTCGTCTCGCTGATGGTGACGGCGGCGCCGAACCCTGCGGCGGCGAACACGCCGGCGACGGAGAGCGTGACCAGGATGGGACGGCTGCGGACCAGGGTGGCGACACGACCGAGGAAGGTCATGGGCCTTCCGCCGAGTCGAGGACGTATTCGACGGCCTCCACAGTGGAGGTCCGTCGGCACCCGTCGCGGTCAAGAGGGCTACGGATCCGCGGGCGGTCCGTCGCAGCGCCGGTCCGTCAGCCCGTCGGCTTCAGGTACGGGCGCACGTCGGCCCCCCTTCGGCGCGCGGCGAGGAGGAGGGCCGTCTCCTCCTCGAGCATGCCCTGAGCACGCTCCTGCTCGGCACGAGCGAGTCCGGCGAGCTCCTCCGGGGACACGCCGACCGCGGCGGCCAGGAGCTCGGCGAGGGGAGGGGTCGCGGCCGGCGCGGCCGGAAGGGTCCCCGCCGGGGCGTCGAGCACGTCCGGGCCGGGCTGGAAGTCGACAGGCACGTCCACGCGCTGCACGTCGAACGAAGGGCGCAGCCGACCGGCCTCGTCGACGAGG
The DNA here is from genome assembly GCA_035292305.1 of Thermoplasmatota archaeon. Classification (GTDB taxonomy): domain Archaea; phylum Thermoplasmatota; class SW-10-69-26; order JACQPN01; family JAJPHT01; genus DATDQL01. The sequence goes on along the minus strand of DATDQL010000444.1, from coordinate 4,726 downwards.
AGGCCCGACGCAAGCGCGGCTTCGAGGAGGCGCGCCGAGTCCTTCGGAGGGAACCATTTGAGGTCGAAGCTCGCGACGTGACGGAAGTCCGTCGGCGTCATCGCCGGGCTGCCCCGTCGGCGGAAGACGACCGCGATCGCGGTGGCGAGGTCGCTCATCGCACCACCCCCGGCAGGCCGATCGCGCCCGTCCATCCCTCGGCCTCGAGCGCGAGCAGCTCCTCGGTCGGGAGCGGCGCGGCGTACCACCGCTCGCCCGCGTGGGTCCCGACCGTGCGGCGCGCAGGGCCCCGGGCCTCCACGTCGATGGCCACGACCGGGAGCTCGAGCTTGCGCGCGAGATCGAGAGCGTCCTCCGCGCCGAGGCGCGCGATGCGCGGGTTCGGGACGAAGCCGTCCCGGAACTCGAGGCCGAGGTAGAGCGCGCCGGGTTCGGCGATCTCGGCGATCTCCTCCAGCTCGTCGACCCCGCGGACGAGTCCCCAGCGGATCGTCACGCGCATGGCCCCCGCGACGAAGAGTTCGACCGCGTCGTCTGCGGTGCGGCTGCCGAAGTCGGCCCACACGCGGGCCTTGCGCGAGGACTCCTTCAGGAGGTCGACGTCCGGGCGGTTCGACGCGAGGCCGTCGAGGTCGACGAGGACGACCTCGGGGAAAGCCGCGATCGCGGCCCGCGCGTCCGTGGTCCCCCCGGGCCCGGCGAGGGATCCGTGACGGACCTGGAGGAGCGGCAGGACCTGGAACAACGGTGGGGGAGGCCCGCCGGCCCATATGAAGCGTGCGCGGCGAAGCCCTTATCCCGGCGGAGCGACGATGGCGCAGCGCCGGGGACCTCCTCATCAGAGGCCCGGCGGCCGCAGTGACGAGATCCGAAGTAATCTGAGCTACCCAGCACTCGTGACGATTGATGGGCGAACGGAGCGGCCTTTCGATCCAACCTGCCTCGCCACCGCGGGGCACCGTCTCAACACCACGGCACCACGACACCATGGGACCCGTCCCTTGGCGAGAATGGTGCCCTGGTGTTGAACTCGACCCGGCACCACGAAGCGCTTAATATCCGGGCCGGGGTCGGGGAGCCATGTCGAAGCGCACGGCCCTCTACGACGCGCACGCCAGGCTCGGCGCGCGCTTCGTCGACTTCGCCGGCTGGGAGATGCCGATCCAGTACACCTCGATCCTCGACGAGCACCGCGCCGTGCGCGAGCGCGTCGGCGTGTTCGACGTCTCCCACATGAGCAACCTCTGGGTCACGGGCCCCGACGCCGAGACGACGCTCTCGCGGGCGTTCGTCGCGAACGCCGCGCGCGTCCCCGTCGGCGGCACGAAGTACACGTGCGCCCTCGCCGGCGACGGGACGATCCTCGACGACCTCTACATCTTCCACCACCCTCGTGGGTTCCACGTCGTGCCGAACGCGGGCCGCAACGAGATCATCGCGGGTCGCCTCCGGGAGCTCGGCCAGGCGGACGTTCGGGACGTCACGGGTGACACGTGCATCATCGCCCTTCAAGGCCCGCAGGCCGGGACGACCCTCGCGAAGGCGCTCGGCCGCGACCTGAAGGAGCTGCAGCGGTTCCACCTCACGCAGGCGCCCGAACTGGGCGGGCCGGAGGCGTTCATCTCGCGCACAGGCTACACAGGCGAGGACGGCTTCGAGCTCTTCCTGCCCGGCGCCGAAGCGCCGGGCATCTTCGCAAGGTTGTGCGCCGCAGGCGCACAACCTTGCGGTCTCGGCGCGCGCGACACGTTGCGGCTCGAGAAGGGATACTGCCTCGCAGGCAACGAATTCGACCCGCCTCGCACTCCACTCGAAGCGGGCCTCTCGTGGCTCGTCCAGTGGGACCACGACTTCGCCGGTCGAGCAGCGCTCGAGGCGCAGAAGGCGCGCGGCGAGCACGACCGCCTGGTGGGCCTGCGCGCGGACGGGAAGGGGGTCCCGCGCCGCGGCTGCCCCGTCCACGTGCCCGGCGGGCCGAATGTCGGCACTGTGTCGAGCGGGACGCTCTCGCCGTCCAGCGGCGTCGGCATCGCGCTCGCGTACGTGCGGCCGGAGCAAGCGAAGCCGGGGACCGCTCTCGACATCGACGTGCGCGGGAGGGCGCTCGCGGCCGAGGTCGTGAAGCTGCCGTTCGTTTGAGCGGGTCCGGGCGTCCCGTTGCGACCCGCCAGGATCACCCGGAGGAACGGAGGCACGGAGGGAACGGAGCCTCTGTCGTCTCCATCCTCCGTTGCTCCGACCCTCCGGGTGGATCTGGCGGGCGTCGACCAAGTCGTTGGGCCCCGCAAGCTTCTTGGCCCACCGTCCGTTCGGCCGCCCATGGCGAAGCGCGCCTTCGACGTGCCTGCGGACCTCAAGTACACCAAGGACCACGAGTGGATCCGGATCGAGGCGTCGCGCGCGCGGATAGGTATCACCGACTTCGCGCAGGACGCGCTCACGGACGTCGTGTACGCGGAGCTTCCCGAGGTCGGCGACGAGGTCAAGCGCGGCGACTCCATGGGTGTCGTGGAGTCGACGAAGAGCGTCAGCGACGTGTTCGCGCCGCTCACGGGGAAGGTCGTCGAGATCAACGAGCGGCTCGACGACGAGCCGGAGCTCCTCAACACGAAGCCGTACACGGACGGCTGGTTCTGCGTCGTGGAGCTCTCCGCGCCGGCCGAGGTCTCGGACCTCCTCGACGCCGCGAACTACCGCAAGGTGAGCGAAGCGGGGCACTGATTCAGCGCGGCCCGCCCGGCACCATGTCCGCGGTGAGGCGCGCCTCCTTCACGGCGCGCACTTCGTCGACCCTCCCGACGCTCGTGTTGTGGGGCGCGGTACGGACGACGTCCGGGTCCTCCTCGGTCGCGATGTGGATCATCGCGTCGCAGAACCGGTCGAGCGTCGCCTTCGACTCGGACTCGGACGGCTCGATCATGATGGCCTCGTCCACGACGAGCGGGAAATACACCGTCGGCGAGTGGTACCCGTAGTCGAGGAGGCGTTTCGCGATGTCCGTCGCGCGGATGCCGCGGTCCTTCTTGAGCGTCGAAGCCGAGCAGACGAACTCGTGCTTGCAGAGGCGCGGATACGGGACGTGGAACACGGCCTCGAGGCGCTTGCGCATGTAGTTCGCGTTCAGAACCGCGCGGTGCGTGGCTTCGGTGAGCCCGTCGCCGCCCATGACCTTGGCGTAGACGAGCGAGCGAACGTACCCGACGAAGTTCCCATGGAACGCCTTGACCTTTCCGATGCTCTTCGGAGTATCGTAGCGTGTCTCGAACTGCCCGTCGGGGCGCTTCGAGACTCGCGGGATCGGGAGGTACGGTTCGAGGCGCGACCTGACGCCGACGGGTCCCGAGCCGGGTCCGCCGCCGCCGTGCGGGATGGTGAAGGTCTTGTGCAGGTTGAGGTGCACCATGTCGAAGCCCATGGCCCCCGGCGTCGTCACGCCCATGATCGCGTTCGTGTTCGCGCCGTCGTAATAGAGGAGCGCGCCCGCGCCGTGGACGAGCTTCGCGATGGTGCGGATGTTCTCCTCGAAGATGCCGAGCGTCGAGGGGTTCGTGATCATGAACACGGCCGTGCGCTCCGAGAGCGCCGCCTCGAGCGCGGCGAGGTCGACGCCGCCCTGCGGGTTCGACGGGATCTCGACGACCTTGTACCCCGCGAGCGCCGCGCTCGCCGGGTTCGTGCCGTGCGCGGAGTCAGGGACGATGACCTCGGTGCGCTGCGTCTCGCCGCGATCCGCGAAGTACGCCTTCGCGAGGAGGATCGCGACCCATTCGCCCTGGGCGCCGGCCGCTGGTTGGAGCGTGACCGCGTCCATGCCGACGACCTCCTTGAGCGCCTCCTGAAGCTCCCAGATGGCCTGCAGCGCGCCTTGCGAATGCGCGTCCCCGACAAGCGGGTGCAGCTCGGTGCAGGCGGGCATCGTCGCAATCTGGTCGTTGATCTTCGGATTGAGCTTCATCGTGCACGAGCCGAGCGGGTAGAAGCTCGTGTCGACGCCGATGTTCTTCTGCGACAACCGCGTGTAATGCCGCGTCACGTCCGTCGCCCCGAGCGTGGGGAGGTCGAGCTCGCGTCGCGCGAGGGCCGCGGGTACGAGGTCGGTCGCGGCCCGCGTGCCTGCGGGAACGGGGAAGTACGCGTCGTGCGCCTCGGCCGGAGGCCGTTCGAAGAGCGTCGGGGTCGGCCATTTCGCTTGGCGGAACTCCGAGTCACGGCTCACGCGCGCGCCCCCAGCGCCTCGACGGCGGCGTCGAGATGACGGTCCTCGTGAAGTTCCGTGACGCACCACAGGCTCGCGTGGCCGAGCTCGGGGTGCCACGGCGCGAGGTCGAGGCCTCCGCGCAGCCCCGCCGCGCGCAGGCGGTCTTCGACGCGGGCGTACGGCTCGCGGCTGCGCACGACGAACTCGTCGAAGTGGGCCGGGAACAGCGGCGCCTCGAACCCGGGGACGGCAGCGATGCGCGCTGCGAGGTCGCGGGCGCGTGACGCGCTCACTCGCGCGGCGTCGCGGAATCCCCGCTCGCCGAGCGCGGCGAGCGTGATGCTGAACGCGAGCGCGTTCAGCGCCTCATTGGAGCAGATGTTCGACGTCGCCTTGTCGCGGCGGATGTGCTGCTCGCGGGTGCTGAACGTGAGGCAGTACGCCCGCTCGCCCTTCGCGTCGACGGTCTCTCCGACGATGCGGCCGGGCATGCGGCGGAGGTGGTCCCACTTCGTCGCGAACATGCCG
>DATDQL010000443.1:0-4587 GCA_035292305.1 Thermoplasmatota archaeon | reverse complement strand
GTGTGCGCCGCGTACCGCATCCTCGCCGTGAAGGTCCCCGCGGGATCGGTCGTGAACGTCGGCTCCGGGCACGGCGTGCGCATCCGGGACGTCGCGGAGCGCCTCCTCGCGCTCGCCGGAGTCAAGGCCGCGGTCGAGGTCGACGCAGCGCGCGTGCGCGGCGCGGGGGAGATCGGCGCGCTCGTCGCGGACAACGCGCGCCTCCGCGCGCTCGGCTGGGCGCCGCGGCACACGCTCGACGAGACGCTCGGCACCGTCCTTGCCGACTGGACGGGGCGGTGGGCGAGCGGCGACGCTTGAGCAAGGCGGGATCGGCCGGCCTTCATCGCGGGCGTGTAAAACGCAGCCACCAATGAGGGGAATACCCCTCGTCCCGACATTCCCTCCGCATGACGCGCTGGTCTTTCCGTCTACGAGGTCTTGCCACTCCGAGCCGCCTCCTCCTCGCCCTCGTCTCTGCCCTCCTCGTCGCGCCCGCCGTCGTCGCCGGGTTCCAAGCCGGCGCGCACGTGGGCACGGCCGATGGGGCCGCCGGGGCCGGTGTGCTCTACGACCGACCCCCGGAGGGCGCGCCGGAGCCGGGCCCCGCGTGCTGCGAGCGGGGGCCGTGGCCGGTCTACCCCGACGACCGCCCGGCGGCGGTCACGACGAACGGGAACGGGACCGGAAACGGCTCGGCGGAGTTCCGGCTCCACCTCGCCGAGCGCGAGATCCGGCTCGAGGCCGGGGCGTCGCGCGACGTGGGTTTCGGGGTCCAGAACACGGGCACGAGGCCCCTCAACGTCGAGCTCAAGGCCGAGTCCCGGGCCCCGTTGAAGGCCGCGGCCGAGCCGCAGCGCCTCTTCCTCCAGCCGGGCGAGGCGAGGCGCGGGCTGCTCCACGTCGGCGCGGCCTGGAACGCGTCGGGCGATCACGCCGTCGTCCTGCACGCGGTGGCGCACGACGACCGTTGCGCACCGACGCAGGCGCAGGATGCGACGTGCGCCGGCCTCCACCGCGCCGAGAAGCTCCTCGTCCACGTCGTCCCGCGGGCGGGCGAAGGCGGCGTGCGATTCGGCGCGACCCCCGAGCACCAGCGCGTCCCCGCCGGGGAGTCGGCGAGGTACCACGTCCTCGCCTACAACGGGGGCCCGGACGCCGTGACGCTCGCGCTCGCCGCGCGCATGCGCGCGCCCGAGGGCTGGTCGTTCCACCTCGCGAGCGACACGATGACGCTCGCGCCGGGCGCGAAGGCCGAGACCGCGCTCACGGTCACCGCGCCCGACGGGGCCTGGGGCGGCGAGCGCGCGGTCGTGCACGTGCACGCCGAGGACGGCGCCGGGCACGCGTGGCGCGCGGTCGTGTTCGCGGACGCGGTGCCGCACGAGGTCACGACGCAGGAGCCCCCGCCGCGGAACGAAACGGCCGCCCCGTGAAGCGTCGGGCGTGGCGAACTTCGCGCGCGTGCGGCCGCGATTACGCGATAAGACGATGGGATCGGAGCATCCGTCTCCCATCGCGTGATCGCGTGATCGCGGCGAGAGTCGGGCCCCACGCCGCGGAGCCTCATCCCTCGACGCTCTCCAGCCACCCGCGCTCGATCGCGAGGCGGAAGAGCCGCTTCACGGTCTGCGTCTCGCCGCCCGTGATCGTCACGCGCTCGCCGTACGTGTAGCGCTTCCCCGCCTCGTAGTCGCGGAACGTCTTGCGCACGACGTACTCGCGCCCTTCGCCGCCGACGAACTCCGTGAGCCGCGTGAGCGTGCGTGTCTCGCTGAAGTTCCCCGGGAAGACGCCGATGCGGCGGTGGGCGACGACGGCGACCTTGTTCACGACCGCGTCGAGGAAGTGCCGGTCGTGGCTCACGACGACGAGCGCGCCCGTGTACTCGACGAGAGCCTTCTCGACGACGTCCTGGCTTGCGAGGTCGAGGTGGTTCGTCGGCTCGTCGAGGACCAGCAGGTTCGTCTCGCCGACGAGGAACTTCGCGAGCGACAGGCGCGCCTTCTCGCCCCCGCTCAACGTCCCGACCTTCTTGAACGCGTCCTCGCCCTTGAACAGGAAGCGGCCGAGCATGCCGCGCGCCTCCTCCTCGGTCATCCTCCGGACGGTGCGGATCTCGTCGATGAGCGAGCGCTCCCGGTCGAGGCCCGCGTGCTCCTGGTCGAAGTAGCCGAGCTTGACGCCGGGCGAGACCTCGACCGCGCCGCGGTCGGGCTCGTCGCGGCCCGCGATCATGCGGAGCAGCGTCGTCTTCCCCGCGCCGTTCGGGCCGATGAGGCCGACCTTGTCGCCCTTCCCGACGACGAGCTCCATGTGCCGGAAGATCTCGACCTCGCCGAAGCGCTTGTCGAGGTCGACAACGCGGAGCACGTCGTTCGAGGACTTCGACGCGGTCGCGAGCTTGAGCTTGAACGACTGCCCTTCGTGCTGCTTCACTCGGGCGAACGCCTCGTCCGCGCTTCGTCGCATGCGGTCGAGCCGCCGCTCCTTGGAGCGCGCCTGGTGGTCGAACCGGTTGCGGCGCTTGATCTCCTCGATGATCGACACCTGGCGCTGGACCTCGGCGAACTCCCGTCGCCGCCGCGCCTCGAGGGCGGCCGTGTACGCGGACTTCTGCGCGAGGTGGTCGGAGAAGTTGCCCGGCCACTCCCACACCTTCATCGCCTCGACCTCGAGGATCCTCTCGGCGAGGTTGTCCATGAGGTAGCGGTCGTGCGCGACGAGGAGCAGGGCACCCTCGTACGTCTCGACGAGGAAACGCTCGAGCCACTCGACGGTCTCGATGTCGAGGTGGTTCGTCGGCTCGTCGAGCATGAGGAGGTCCAGGTCGCGGTAGTTCGCGAGCGCCTTCGCGAGGAGGACGCGCGTCTTCTGGCCGCCGGACATGTCGCGCATGCGGCGCTCGGGGTCGATCTCGCCCATGCCGAGGTCCTGGAGGAGCGTGTATGCGGCGCTCATGTCCGATTTCGCGGTCATCGCGGCGACCTCCCGCTGGAGCTCGCCGTAGTGGCGCAGGACGTCCTCGTACCCGGCCTCCTCGTAGAACGCCGCGTCGGCCATGCGCGCCTCGATGGCGTGCACCTCGGCCTCGAGGTTCTCCACCTGCGCCGGTCTTTCCGCGAGGAGGCTCGCGACCGTCGCGCCCTCCGTGAACTCGAACGTCTGCGTCATGTAGCCGAATCGGAGACGCGGGTCGACGAGGACGTCGCCCATGTCGGGCCGAAGCCGGCCCGTGATGAGGTTCAGGATCGTCGTCTTGCCGGCGCCGTTCGGGCCGACGAGCGCCGCACGGTCCCCCTCGGCGAGCTGGAACGAGGCCTTGTCGAGGATGCGCCTCGGACCGAACGCGACGGATACCTCGTTGGCGTCGACGAGCAGGCGCACGGAGCGTCGCGAGGCGCGGATGCGGCATGAAGGTTTGCGGGCGCCCTCGGGCGTATCCCCGGCCGTCGGCATCACCGGGCGTGGGGCTTGTCTGGAACCCGGTCGGCGCGCTCCTCATGGGGCTCGGCGCAGCGGCGTTCCTCATCGCGATCGCGATCTACTTCAGCCCGCCGTGGAGCTCGCGCAACCGCTGGCTCGCTCTCGCGTTCGTCGCCGAGTCGTGGACGTTCTGGATCGGGGTCGCGTGGTCTGTCGATGACTTCGAGAGCGCGTACGCCGCGAAGCAGGTGTGGACCGCGCTCTTCGTGACGATCGCCCCGCTCTACCTCCTGTTCGCTTCGACGCTTGAGTCGCCGCTCGCGCGGCCCCTCCGCGCGCGGGCCACGCGGATCTTCCTCGTCGCCTGGGCGATCGCGCTCCCGCTGCTCGTCGTCCTGTTCCCCGGCCTCTCGATGCGCGGCTGGAGCACGAACCACTGGTACGCGGTCCTCTACGCCCTGCCCGCCCCGGCGCTACGCGCGTACACCCCCGTCATGGGCGCCGCGTTCTTCCTCGTCCTCGCGGTCTCGATCTCCGCGTGGCGCCGTGCCCCGCCAGGCTCGGCGTCGCGTCGCGACATGTCGCTCATCCTCGCGGCCTTCGCGTTCCGCGACGCGTACTCGGGAGCGTCGCTCGTCACGTACCCGTTCCTGCGGTGGCGCCTCGACGACCTCTACGCCGTGGGCTTCATTCCGATCGTCGCGGTCACCTACGGGCTCCTCGCGTACGGCATGCTGCGCCACCAGCTCTTCGACGTCCGGTTGCGTGCCCGCCGCCTCGGCCGTCGCGAGGGGCTCGAGCGAGAGCGGGAAGAGGTGTACCGGATCGCGCTCGAAGGGTTGTCGCGCGCGGACGACCCGGACCGCGCGGAAGGCCTGCTCGCCTCGCTCCGTCGGACCCTGGGCATCTCGGCCGCGCAGCACGCTGCGATCGCCTCGTCGGTCGCCCGCGAGGATCTGCGTCACCGCGTCGAGCGGCGCGGCCGGTTCCGCATCGTCCGCGAACTGGGCCGCGGGGGACAGGGAAGGGCCCTCCTCGCACGCGACCTCGACCTCGAGCGGGACGTCGTGCTCAAGGAACCGCTTCGGTTCGCTCCCGACGGCCGCGGGCGCGACCGTCTCCTCGCGGAGGCTCGGGCCGTCGCCCGGATCTCGCACCCGAACGTGGTCGCGGTCCACGCCA
>DATDQL010000442.1:0-3178 GCA_035292305.1 Thermoplasmatota archaeon | reverse complement strand
CGACCCGACGACGCCGGACGGCTCGCAGATCGTCCTCATCCCGACCGCGCTCGAGCGCCCCCGCCTCTCTCCGTCGCTCGCGAACCCCCTCGCCCTCGGCGACGCGACGAAGGACGTCGCCCAGAAGGCCATCGCGCGCGGAGTCGTCCTCGTCGTCGCCGCAGGAGATCAGAGCAACGCGCACCCGCTCCCGCCCGGCGACCTCCCCGGCGCCCTCGTCGTCGGCGCCGTCGACCGGACCGGCGCGCGCGCCGAGTTCGGCTCCAAGGGCGCGAGCCTCGACGTGCTCGCCCCCGGCATCCTCGTCGGCCCGTGGCCCGAAGCCCTCGACACGCTCGACTTCGCCGAGGACGGCTACTCGAGCGTCGCCGGCAGCGGCGTCGCCGCCGCGTTCGCGGCCGGCGTCGTCGCGCTCCTCATGGAAGGCGACCCCGAGCTCGCCATGCCGACGCAGCTCGAAGCACTCGGGCTCCGCAAGGTCGCCGCCGTCGAGAAAGCCGTGAAATCGCACGCCGTCCCCCTCGGCGGCAAGCCCGACGAAGAAGGCGCCGGGCTCATCGCGGCCGAACCCAGCCTCAAGTCTGTCGACCGCGGCGGCCACGACCTCGACTGGTCCGTCGTCGGCGCGATGGCCGCCATCGGCGCGCTCGTCTTCGCGCTCTTCGCGCGCAGCGCGTGGACGAAGGCGAAAGAGCGCGCGAGAAGGCCGAAGGAACCGGCGGGGTAGCGCGGCGCGCGACGGAAACGCGAGGGAAAATCCAGGGAAACGCGAGGGAAACTCCGGGCGGATCGGGGACTCCGCGAGCCCTCCCGAGAATGCCGGCACCTCCGGACAAGGCTCATCGCAGCCATCGTGCACGCGGCCGTCGTGCGCGGGCCGCGATCGAGCGTAGGCATCCACGCCAACACTTATGACCTCGGAGGAACTCCTCATCCGTAGGCCCCGAGGCTTCCGCGCATGGTCGACCGGTCCGCGAGGCGGCGTCCTCTGGACCGACATCCGCGGCGACACGTGGATCATCATGGCCGCTCCGCCGAACGTCCAACTCGACAACATGCACCGCGACCGACGACCCCACCTCCACGCCTGGAGCCCAGACGGGGACGAGCGGCACGATCTGCGCCCGGACCTCACGCTCGAAGAGGCCCGACGACGCATCCAGCACGCCCTCGCCACGCAAGGGTGGATCGACGTCGACGCCCTCCGGAGAGACCTCGCATGATCGTCACCGTCGAAGGCGAGACCACCGTCGGCGCACTCCGCGCACGCATCCGACGGACCTACGGCGACCGCGGCCGCCTCGATGCCCGCGCCCGCCGCGACCGCAACGACTTCGCGGCTTGGGCGGCCCTGCGGTCCCTCGACCACCACGAAGACGCCGACCCCGCCGAGGTCGTGCATCAGACCCGCAGCTTCGTCCTACCCGACCGCCACCTCGACGACCTCACCGTCCGACGCCTCCAAGTCCTCGTCACCGTCGGCTCCCGCGACGGCGGCTTCGAAAGCGTACGCGCCCTCGCCGCCACCCTCGACCGCGACGTCAAGAACGTCAGCACCGACGTCCGAGCCCTCGAACGCCTCGGCCTCCTCGCCGTCCACCGCAGAGGCCGCGGCAAGCCATCCACCGTCCGCCTCCCCGGCAAGACCATCCGCCTCGAGATCTCCGAACCCGCACGCGCGACGCCGCGAACGCGCGCGACGGGTTGAGGGAAACTCTGGGAAGGCGAGGGAATCGCGGGGTAAACCGAGGGAAGCGCGAGGGAGACCGAGGGACGCGCCCCTTTCACTCGCGGGCTGGCAGGCGCTTCACCTTGCCGTCGAACCCGGCGTCGAAGCTCAGCACGATGTCGCGCGGGGCCATCCAGTGCACGAACAGCGAATCCGAGAGCGAGAGCTCGCCCTCGAACCGCACGACGAGATCCATCGCATCGTCCAAGTCCTGCTCACCCGGGAAGCGCAGGTCCATGCTGTCCCGGATGACGAAGTACGCATCCTGAGCCTTCTCGTACCCGACCGTCGCCGCCAAGCGCGTCACGACCTCGGCGACCGCAAGCGCATGGATGCGCAGCGTGTTCCGTCGCCCGACACGCTCGTGCAGCTCCCGCGCCTGCGCGTGCCACTGGTCCTTCCCATCCATGAGCCCGATGAGGTAGGTCGCGTCCGCCCAGTACGGCACCGCGCCCTCACCGGCCCTTCCGCCCACCGGCTTGCGCCCACTTCTTCGCCCTCACCGCGTCCCCGCCCCCCGCACCCGGCGCGAGCCCCACGAGATCGTCGATCGTGCGCCGCTTCCGGAACATCACCTCGTACCGGCCGGGCGCGATCTTGCGCCACCTCAGCACGGTCTCGCCCGGCGTGAGCGCCTCCTCCTTGCGGATGGGGGCGGGCACCTGCGTGACGAACTTGTCCGTGAGCCGGGTCTCCATGCGTGTCGCCGGGTGAAATAGTGTTCGCCCGGCGATATGAAGTTTGCCCGGAGGTCGGGCCCCCGCGAGCCCTCATCCCGCGGTCGCGCGACGCAGGCAACGCCCGCGCGGCGAGCGAACGGGCGCTGCGGAGAGGCCGCGCGAGGAACGGGACGTCTGCGGCCCGCACCCACGAGCGCCCGGAGACAGGCTTATCTCGCCTCGGAATGCTCAAGGAGTCGTGCGACCAGAAACGGCCCGATGGCTCGCGAAGGCCACGGAGGACCTCGAGGTCGCCCGCTACCTCCTCGCCGGCGCACGATGGCCCGCTGCGGCGTTCTACGCGCAACAGGCCGGTGAGCTCGCGCTCAAGGCGCTCGTCGTCGAGCGCTCCGCCCGGATTGTCCGGACGCACTCGCTCATCGTCCTCGCGGAGGAGGTCAAGGCTCCCGCAGAGATCGTCGCGCAGGCGCGCAGGCTCACGCCGGCCTACGTCGCCCAACGGTACCCCGACGCCGCAACCGACGTCGCCGAGCCGGAATCCCGCGAGCTCGCGCGCCTCGCCGAGGAGGTGGTGCGCTGGGTCCGCAACCAACTCTCCTAGCCGAGATCCAACGGTTCCGCCGCCGCCTCGTGCGCACCCTCGGCCGCGTCGACCACGTCATCCTCTTCGGCTCGCAAGCCCGCGGCGACGCGGCGGCCGACAGCGACGTCGACCTCGTCGTCGTGAGCCCCGGCTTCGAAGGCCTCAGCTTCATCGACCGCAGCGTCC
>DATDQL010000441.1:0-8531 GCA_035292305.1 Thermoplasmatota archaeon | reverse complement strand
CTGCCGGGCCGCGGCCCAGAGGCTGTTGACCGGCCCGTAGGGCAGCCGGTACTCGAGCGTCACGTAGACCTTCACGCGGGCTCCCGCCTCGCGCGGCGGAAGTGCCCCTGGTAATAGAGCCCTACCGGTGTGAGCCGGGCGGTCTCGTGCGTCGCGTGGACGAGACCGCGCTCGCGGAGCTTCCGCAGCGCGCCCTTCATCCCCTGCGTCGAAGGGCCGCGTCGCGCGAGGTCGGGGACCGTGATGTCCCCTTCGGAGGGCATCGCGAGGAGGACCTCGCGCTCGTACTCGGTGAAGCGGTCCTCGACCTTGACGGTGACCGCGATGGGCAGGTGCGAGACGCCGTGCTCGTGGCAGTAGAACGCGTCGATCCCGCGTTCGAAGGCCGCAAGGAGGAGCGCGTTCGTGAGGAGGTTCGGCCCGCCCGCGACGTGGATGCGGACCTCGTCGCGGGCGTGCGAATCGAGGACCTTCTTCGCGGCGGCGAGACACTTGTCGAGGTCCATCGCTTCGACGGCGTGGATCTCGACCTGGACGCGCTCGAGCTTCGCGTCCTCCCTCATCGTCGCGAACTCGGGATCGTCCGCCTTCGTCGTGAGCACGACGACCTTCCCGTGCGGCACGAGCCGCCGCGCCGCCTTCACGGCGTCGGGCATCTCGCCGTGGCCGGTGACGAGCACCTTCACTTCTCGTCCCCCATGAGGAGGAGCGCGGCGCTCTCCATCACGGTGAGGACCTCCTTCCGCGAGTCCTCCTTGTGCGGCACGGCGCGCAGGAGGCGCTTGTTCTTGAGGTTCTTGACGTGGTGGCTGACCGTCGCGCGGGAAAGCTTCGTGTCACGCATGATGTCCGCCTGGCTGCAACCGCCCTTCCCCTTCTTCGCGACGAGCGCGAGGACGCGGCGCTGTTCCTCGTTCAGGATCTCGTCGTACCGCATCGTGAGGAGCGGAAGGTCGACCTCCTTCCCCGTCTTCTCGTTCAGGTACACGGCTCGGACGCCCTCGAGGATGCACGTGAGCGTCGCGGCGCTCGAGATGACGGCCGTCCCGCCCGTGACGTTGAACACGATGCTCGTCGCGCCGTGCCGCTTCACGCGCTCCCGCATCTTCGTCGCGCACTCGATGATGTCGAAGGCGTCGAGCGGATGAGCCTCCGATTCGATGCCGCGACGCAGACAGTGCTCGCGCACCTGCGCCGCGGCCTTGACGCTGCGCGGCTCCTTGTCGTGGAAGAAGACGAGGCGCGTGACGTCCCCGTGGGAAGCGAGGCTCGGGAGGAGCTTGTCCGGCGTGAACCCGAGCGTGCCGAAGATGATGGTCATGTTCGATGCGGCCTCGGACGAGCGTAGCCGGCCTGCGGGATGATAATCATTTCGGATGGTTCGATGACGCGTCGAACCGTAAGAGCAGGTCGATCGCGGCGGGTGCACGCCGAGCGAAGTGGGGCCCTGGGGGCTCACGTCGAAGCCTGAGCAGTCCTGTTCGATCGCTCCTTCGCATCGAGAGTGCACGCCGGGTCGGAACGCTATTCGGAGCCGACGTTCAGTAGCGACGAGCTCGTTGCCGATCCGATCAGGCGACGCGCCTACGATGACCCGTAGCGCGAACGCCAGCGACCGGGCTACTCCGGCGGATCCACCCAGCGGAGGAGGAACGTCTCACCCGACTCTACGTCTCGCACGAGGAGGTCGTCTCCTCCGCCGGGTTCCACGCGCCACTGGCCGAAACGCGCGCGCACATACACGAGACGTCCCCTGACGGGCGTCCCGTCCGGCTTCTCGTACCAGCCATGCATCCCCTCACCCGCGCTCGACGTCGCGGGCCAGGCTGCGCCATTCGCGCTCGAGGAGCGCGCGCTCCGCCCCGAAGCTCCTCCACACCACCTCGTGCGTGAGCCCGACGTCGCCCCAGTCCGCCTCCCCGACAAGGAAGCGGCCGCCGGAGTATGTGATCGCGACCTTCATCTCGGGGATGCCTGCAGGCGGCAGGCCGTCGCGCCCGACCGGGAACGGCGTCGTCGCGCGCAGGTCGGGCAGGAGCAGCACTTCCGCAGCCGCGTCGATGCTCTCCTCGAGGATGGTCACGACGGGCGCGTGCGGCGGCGCGTCGCGGTCGAGGAGGAAGTAGCGGCGCGAGGCGCTCGTGGCGACTTCCTGGACCTGGACCTCCAGGGTCTCCGGTCGTTCGGCGACGGGTTCGAGCCACACGAGGGGCTCGAGGCTCGGAGGCGTCATTCGCCTTGGGTTCACGGCATTCGCATCGGTTGGCGGGGACGAGAGGTTGGGCTCGGACGGTTCCACGGTGCGTCGAACGGGCGGCCTGACGCTCTGCGGGACGTGGGCGGCGTGCGAGGGTGACGGCCTTTTCCTGGTCGGGCCGGGAACGAGGAGGCTCGGTCGCTCGCTGCGGCGAAACGAGCGACGTAGCGTCGTTCGATGCGGCATCGAATCGTCCGGCGGCGCCCTTGAGCCGGGCGGCGCGCTCGCCTCCACCATGACGAGACGCATGTGCGCGTGCTGCGGAACGAGGCTGGCGGCGGATGCGTGGAGTCTGCTGGTGTGCGAGGAGGCATGCCTCGACGCGGCCGCTCGCGAAGAGTCTCCGGCGGCGTCCTGGTCTGGGCACGGTGCAGGGGGACGGGTCGCGGCGAGCCATTCTTGAGATCTCGGCGAGTCCTTGCGGGTCCAGATCCGCGCGGGTCCGCGCCCGCGGGATCGCTGAGTCCGATGCCCCGAAAGCGGTCTACGGCTCGTGATCGAGCCCACGACGCCATCCGAACTCGGAGGTCGCGAGCCCGAGGTCGGCGCCGACGTCGCCTTCCGGACGCGGTCTGACGCCTCGCCGCGTCCGTTCGAGCGCTGTCCCAACCGTCAGGCCGCGTCCCAAAGCCCGTATCTCGTGTACGCGTCGATGACGGACCCATGTCCCTCAGGACCTTCGCCGCGATCTTGGTCGGCTTCGCGCTCGTCGCCGGCTGCGCCGAGCCCGGAACCCCGCAGGCCAAGCCAGGACCGTCCGGATCGTCGACGGAGACGAGCGCGTGCGCGCTCGGCGCCGCGGACGTCCACCCATACTTCCCGCTGGCCGCCGGGCACCGCCTCGTGCTCCTCGGCGAGGGCGACGAGGACGACGACGAGGACGAAGAAGACGACGAGGACGAGACCGAGGACGGCCTCGAGGACGAGGACGAGGCCGGGGACGTCGACGACGTCGACGATGCGGAAGACGCTTCCGACGAGGACGACGCGGACGACGAGGAAACCGAAGACGAGGAAGGCGCCCTCGTCCAGGAGGTCTACACAGTGCTCGACCGGACCGAGGTCGTGGACGGCGTGACGACGCGCGTCGTCGAGGAGACCGACACCGACGGCGACGAGCGGGCGCTCAAGTTCTTCGCGACGTGCGCCGCGACCGGTGACGTGTGGCTCCTCGGCGAGGACGACGGCGAGGGTGGAAGCTGGCGCGCAGGGACGGGCGGTGCGGAGCGCATGCTCGCGCTCCCGGGCGTCCTCGCTGCGGGCCAGTCGTTCCCCGGTGAGGAAGGGTCGAGCATCGACGTCGTCGCGGTCGGCGTGAGCGTGACGGTGCCCGCAGGCACGTTCGCGGACGCGGTCCACCTCCGGATCACGGAGGCCGACGAGGACGAAGAGGATGACGCGGACGAAGAAGACGACGAGGACGAGACCGAGGACGGCCTCGAGGACGAGGACGAGGCCGGGGACGTCGACGACGTCGACGATGCAGAAGGCGCTTCCGACGAGGACGACGACGAGGACGACGAAGACGAGGCCGCCGAGTCCGAAGAGGACGACGAGGCCGAGGACGTCTACCTCGCCCGCGGCGTCGGCCTCGTCCGCGAGGGCGACCTCCTCCTCGTGGCCTACGGCTCGGCAGGCTCCTTCGAGATCCCGGCCGTGCCAACGTGCTTCGACGACGACGCGTACGAGGACGACGTCGAGGACGTCGGCGATGAGGACGAGCTCGAGGACGAGTGCGCCGACGGCGAGGAGTTCGTCCCACCGACGCCGTCGTTCGCCGAGTCGCGCGACAACTGCACGTTCGCGACGACCGGGAACAACCCGTTCTTCCTCCTGCAGGTCGGTTGGACGCTCGTGCTCAAGGGCACCGAGGACGGCGAGCCCATCCAGGCCACGATCACCGTGCTGAACGAGACGAAGGTCGTGGACGGCGTCGAGACGCGCGTCGTGCTCGAGGAGGAGCTCGAGGACGGCGAGCTCGTGGAGAAGTCGTGGAACTACTTCGCATCGTGCGTGGAGACGGGGTCGGTGTTCTACTTCGGCGAGGACGTCGACGAGTACGACGAGGGCACGCTCGAAGGTCACCCGGGACGGTGGCTCGCCGGCGCGAAGGGCGCAGAAGCCGGCATCGTCATGCCTGGCACGCCGACCCTCGGCTGGAAGGGCTACCAGGAACATGCCCCGAACGTTGCGCTCGACTTCGCCGAGATCGTCGGGGTGAACGAGACCGTGACGACGCCGGCGGGCACGTTCACGGGCGCGATCAAGGTGAAGGAGACGACGGAGCTCGAGCCGGACGACGTGGAGTACAAGTGGTACGCTCCGGGAGTCGGCGTCGTCGTCGACGGCCCGCTCAGTCTCACGGCGTACGGGGCGGGGCCGTGATCTCCACCCCGCACCCCCGCGGGGCTCGGCCGCGCGCGAAGAGGAGGGGAGTCCACGGAGCCCGGAGAGCTTCCTGAGCTCGAGGACTACCTGCAGCTCTGCGCGGGCCTCCTCGCGCTCGGGCTCCTCGTCTTCGCCGGGTTCGCGTACCGGAGGCGCGGCACGCCGAGGGCGCGTCTCATGACGTTCGCGTTCGGGCTCCTTGCGCTGCGCGGTCTCCTCAACGTCGCGGACTTCGTCCTCGGCGAGGACGTCGTCGCCGTGCTCGAAAGCCTCGCGGTCGTCCTCGAGTTCGCGTTCCTCGCCGTCCTCACCGCCGCGTTCCTGAGGGCGTGACGGCGGCGTCCAGGAACCGACCACCTCAAGAAGCGGGCGCGCATGCGACCTCGGATGCCCTCCGGCTACTCCGGCACGCCGCTCGTCCGCAAGCTCGGCTTCAGACCCGGCCACCGGGTCGCGTTCGCGGGGGCGCCGGCGGGCTTCGTGGCGTCGCTCGAGCTGCCGCCGGGCGTCAAGGTCCTCCGGCCTGCATCGAGGGACCTCGACCTCGTGCACCTTTTCGCCTCGTCGGCGGCGCGGCTCGCGCGTGCGTTCCCGTCGGCGAAGCGGGCGCTCGCGAAGACCGGGATGCTATGGGTCTCGTGGCCGAAAGGCTCCTCGGGCGTGGACACGGACCTGACGGAGGACGTCGTGCGGAGCATGGGACTCGCGCACGGCCTCGTCGACGTGAAGGTCTGCGCGGTGGACGGGACGTGGTCCGGGCTGAAGTTCGTCTACCGACTTGCCGATCGGTGAATCCTGCGCGGAAGGGCGACCGGCCGGCTCACCCGGTCTTCGGCACGAACACGAGGTTGAACGAGCCCTTCGCGACGCAGACGCGGACCCAGAGGGGCACGAACGCCTCCATCCACCGTGCGCCGTCGATGCCGCCGACGTCAACGACCCCGTGCCAGCCGAGGGCGAGGAGGAGCACCTCGGCGCGCTTCTTCGCATCCGCGTCGTCGCCCGCGATGATCATCTCCGCGCCGGGGATCGTCGGATCGATCATCTGCACGTTCGGGACCGTGTTGAAGCACTTCACGACGTGCGCGCCGACGAGCCTGCGCTGGAGCCGCTCCCCGAGCGAGTCCGTCATGCCGACGAAATTCCCGGGCGGCATCCCCTTCGAGAAGTCGAGCGGGTTCGTCGCGTCGAGCACGAGCTTGCCTCGAAGGTTCGCCGGGCCCGCGGCCTCCGCGACGGCCTCGGCCGCCGTGCCGAGGACCGCGAGGACGACGATCTCCCCGAAGCGCGCCGCATCCGCGACGGACCCGACGCGCGCGCGCGACCCGACGTCCTTCTGCCACTCCGCGAGCTTCCCCGCCTCGCGCGTGCCGAGCATGACGTCGTGGCCATGCTTCACGAACCCGCGCCCGAGGCTCTTCGCGGCGTCGCCGCTTCCCAGGATCCCGATCTTCATCGCGCCGGCAGGTCGGGACGGGTGCTTGAACCCGCCCTGGGACGTCTCCCGAGATCAGATCTCGGGGTCGATCGCGAGCCGGACGCCGAGCGAGCCCACCGCGATGAACGTCACGTAGCTCGCGAGCACGAGGAACCCGAGCGCGGTGACCCCGAGGAGGTACGTGAACGACCCGATGACGGCGAGGAGGGACGCGACGAAGCCGACCCATGCGAGGCTGCGCGGGATCGCGCGCGCCTCGGACCTTGCGTCGGCGAGGAGCACGATCGCGAAGCCCGCGGCGCTCACGACGACGCCGAGGTTGAACAGGAAGTCCGCCGTCGCGGTCGCGCCCTCGAAGAGCGGCACGAGGCTCGCGTCGAAGGCCGCGGCCTGCGCGAGGTGCCCGAAGGCCGCGACGTTGGAGACGTCGACGAGGAGCAGGACGACGCCGCCGACCGCGACGAGCCCCCACCCCGCGGCGATGGGGAGTGCTCCGCGGTCCCACACGGCGCGGACGAGGAGGAGCAGCCCTCCGAGGATCTGGAAGACGTCCCCGACAGTGCCGACGTAGCCGGTCGTCGAGAGCTGCGCGCTCGCGCCCGCGAGCTCCCGCGCGCGCTCCTGCGCGGGCTGGCCTTCGACCGGGAACGGCACCCCGAACGTGTAGATCGTGAAGCCGGCGAACGCGAGCGTCATCGCGACCGCGAGGAACATCCCGCCCCATCGCACGCGTCCGGAGTTCTCCTGCATGGACAGCCCGCGCGGGCAGCGGCGCGTCCCGTCCTGAGGCTTCCTATCCGTACCCCGCGAAGCGCTCCTCGACCACGTCCGAGGCGCTCACCCCCGCCTTCCTCAGCATCCGCAGCGCCTCGTGGACCATCTCCGGCTTGCCGCAGACGTACCACTTCGGGGCCTCGATGCCGCGCGCGGCCTCCGCGAGGAGCCCCTCGTCGAGCCGCCCCGTCCGGCCGTCCCATCCGTCGCCGGGCTCCGGCCGCGTGATCGTGTGCAGCACGCGGACCCGCGGATTCGCGGCGGCGAGCGTGTCGATGGCGCCGCGGTACGCGATCTCGGCGGGCGTCCTGTTGCTGTAGACGAGGCTCACCGGGATCGGAAGCGCGCGGTCCGTCGCGTACTCGAGCATGCCCTTGAGCGGCGTGATGCCGATGCCGCCCGCGACGAGCACGGCGGGGCGCTCCTCGTCGAGGACGAAGTGACCGTACGCGCCGTCGACCTCGACCGTGTCGCCCGGCGCGAGCGCGCGGAACGCCCGCTTCCACGCGCTCGAGGAGACGCGCGCCGCGAACTCGAGGTGCGGTCGCGTCGGCGAGCACGCGAGCGACATCGGGTACTCCTCCGAGCCCGCCTCGGTCTCGATCTCGAGCCCGCAGAACTGCACGGGCGCGAACGAGAACCCGGCCGGTTTCTCCAGGCGGATCGCGTGGACGGTGGGGGTCTCGTCCCATGAGGCGAGGACCTTCGCGCGGAAGATCACGCGCGGGGGATGGCCCTCGGGCGGGAAAAGGGGGACGGGCGTCTCCGCCGGCCACAGCAACGCGGGACGCGCGAAGGTCTCGCCGCTCAGCTCCAGAACCCGTGCGGGCGTTCCGCGGCGACGACGGCGCCGTCCTTCACGACGCACCGCACGCCGCGCGCGCCCTCCTCGTCGCCCTCCCACCACGGCACGCGCCCGCCGAACGGGTCCCACGCCGGAGTCGCGGCGACGTAGCGCCACAGCACGTCGCTCACCTCGACCGTGATCGCGCCGTCCCCGCTCAGGGTCGCATCGACCGTCTCGAGCGCGGTGCCGCCCCACGAGGCCGCGCGGTAGACGCCGGTCGCGCGGCAGAGCTCGGCCGCGGCGAGCGCGTCGCCTGTCGCGTTCCCCGCGTAGTAGCGCGGAAGCGTCCGCCCGGCCGGGGACTCGGTCCACACCTGGACGCCGCCCCCGGGGGCCGGCGCGGCGACGACCCACCGCCAGTCGACGGGCGTCGCGCGGACGAACCCGTCCTCGGGGACGTCCGGCCGCGAGGCGAGTCGGATCGAGCCGGAGAGCAGGATGAGGCCGACGACGACGAGCGCACCGATCTGCACGCCGCGGTCGCCGATGCGGCGGCGCCATCGAAGCACGAGGACGGTCCCGCTCGCGATCGTCGCGGTCCCCACACCGAAGAAGAAGAGCTCGAGCGAGAGGCGCGCGTCCGTGAGCGGCCAGAACGCGGGCGTGCCCGTGATCGTGATCGCGTCGAGGACGAGCACGTGCGTCCACGCGCCCAAGATCGCGGCGAGCGCAGTCGCGCGTCCCCAGGTGAAGGCTCCGGCGTGCGCTGAGCCGTCGGGGGGGACGGCGCGGCGGTGCGGCGAGAGGCGCGCGATCGCCGCGGCGACCGTGGGCCGCGTGACCAGGTAGACGAGGGCGAGCGCGAGGAGCGGGCCGCCCCACACGGT
>DATDQL010000440.1:0-5471 GCA_035292305.1 Thermoplasmatota archaeon | reverse complement strand
AGGCGTGGCTTCGCTCGGACGTCCTCCCGCATGCGCGCGGGGCGACGAAGATCGGACCGGAGGCGTTCGCGCGGCTCCTGCGCGTGCGCCGGATCGGAGCCGACGCGGCGGCTATCGCGGCGACGGGCGAGCGCGTCATCGCGCGCGAGACCGCCCGCGTGCACGACCTCGCGGTCACCGTCCTCGCCTCGCGAGGGCGCGAGCCCGGGGCGGAGCCCGTGGCCCACGCGCTCGCGGCCGTGCGCGAGGACCGGCCCGCGGACTTCGCCGCGGTCCTCGCCACGTACGATGAAGCGATCGCGGGCTCGAGGGCGTTCGTCGTCGACCGCGGCCTCGCGACCGCGCCCGACGTCCCGCTGCGCGTCGTCGAGACGCCCGCGTATCTCCGCCACCTCATCCCGTTCGCAGCGTACCTCGACCCGGGTCGCTGGTCGCCGCGGCCGGAGGGCGTGTACCTCGTGACGCCGAAGGTCGACCTCGCCGCGTTCCCGCGCGCGGAGGTGCGGACCACGACGGTGCACGAGGCGTGGCCGGGCCACCACCTGCAGCTCTCCGTCGCCCGATCGATCCCGCTCGGGCGGTTCCTCGCGGGCGCCACCGAGTACATCGAAGGTTGGGCGCTCTACTGCGAGGACCTCATGCTCCGCCACGGGTTCCTCACGACCCCGGAAGAGCGCTTCGTCCAGGCGAAGGACTCGCTCTGGCGCGCGCTGCGCATCCGGCTCGACGTCGGCCTCGCGACCGGCACGATCCCGTTCGAGGCCGCGGTCGCGCAGCTCGTCGACGCGCTCGGGTTCTCGGAGGCCGAGGCGCGCGCGGAGGCGAAACGGTACACGCTCGAGCCCGGGTACAACCTGAGCTACATGTGGGGCAAGCTCGCGTTCCTCGACCTTCGCGAGCGGTGGGTCGCGAGCGGGCGCGTCGACGAGCGCACGTTCCACGACCGCGTGCTCGCGGCCGGAGCGCTCCCGTTCCCGCTGCTCGAGCGCGCCCTCGAGGCCTGACGGGCAGGAGACGCAACAGGAAGGGCGGGCGGCTGAGGCGGCCGCCTCGAGGTCGACGGCCCGCTGCCCGCCGCTTGAAGGCCACGAAGACCACGAGACGTCACGAACAGCACGAATACTCCGAGAGGTTCGTGAAGCTCGTGAAGGTTCGTGGTCTTCGTGGACCCGAGGCGGCGTGGCCAGCTTCCGACCCTCAGACCAGCACGGTGTAGACCGTGTCCGCGCCGCCCGTGGCAGCCGCGTACGTGACGGTCACGGTGATGCCGTAGACGCCGGGGAGCGTGAACTCCTGTGGGACGTCGAAGGAGAACTCGCCGTCCGCGTCCGTGTCGTCCTCGAACGTCTTCACCATCAGGTCGTTCACGACTCCGTTGTTCGACAAGGTCACGACCACGTGGGCGCCCTCGAGGAACCCGTCCCCGAGGTAGGCCACCGTGACGGTGCCGGACACGCCGCCCGTCAGCGCGTCGACCGCGTTGTAGTTCGCCTCGTCCGTCGCGACCGTGACCTCGATCGGGAACGCGGCGCTGCGTACGACGGTCACCGTGAACGTGACGGGTGTGGCCACGTTGTTGGCCACGTCGGTCCGGGAGCACGTGACCGTCGTCACCCCGATCGGAAACGTGCTTCCCTGCATCGGGCTGCACGACGCCGCCTGGTCACCGTCGACCGCGTCGGAGGACATGACGAGGCCGTAGTCGAGCGCCGCGCCGGCCGGCGACGAGGTCTCGACGCTCTCGTCAGCGTGCTCGTCGATGACCGGCTTGGTCGTGTCCACGACCGTGATCGTGAACACTTCGTCCGCCGCAGCGTTGCCCGCGGCATCCGTCGCCGAGCACGTCACCGTCGTCACGCCGAGCGGGTAGGTGCCCGAGGACGCGTCGCACGTCGCGACGCCGTCTCCGTCGACCTCGTCGTGCGAGCCGGGCGCGTCGAACGCGACCTCGGCGCCGAGCGCGGAGGCGGCTTCCGCGACGATGTCCGCGACCGCGTCGATGGTCGGCGAAGTGCCGTCCACGATGTCGACGGTGATCGACGCCGACCGCGTCGGGGCGTTGATACAGTGGTTCCCCGCGCCCGTGAAGGCCTGCACGACGGCGACCGTCCGCGTCGTCCCGACCGTCGCAACGGCGTACGCGTGGGAGACGCTCGCCCCGCTCGCGCCGTCGCCGTCGCCGAAGGTCCACGTGATCGCGCCGGGGGTGCACACGCCGCTCGTGCTCACCGCCGTGAAGGGGTGCGAGGTCCCGTAGCCTAGGTCTGCCCCGGCCGCGGGCGAGCCGATCGCGAGAGTGTGTCCGGCGAGTGCAGCCCCGGCGAGAGCGGCGAGCGCGAAGATCACGAGCATCGCGGGAATCGCGAGGCGTCGCGTGGCGAGGTAGCTGTTCGAGCGTGCGGACGCTGTCATGATGGGGAACCGACCTGGAAGGAGCCACCCTCGCGTGGGCGAAGGGGGTCCAGCCTCCGGCCGCGCAGTCTACCGACCGTGACTTAAGCATGCGGAACACCGGGCGCAACAGACCGTGTGTAACTCCCGTGCGCGACGATCGCAACGGAGGTGTCGTGCCCTAGAGGCCGAAGCGTTCCAGGACCTCGTTCCACTGGCGGTACTGGCGCAGGAAGTCGCGGCCCTTCTCGGTGAGCCGCGGCATCCGGTCGCGGGTGACGAGGTCCGCCGTGGCGAGCTCCTCGAGATACTGCACGAGCCGATCGTACGAGACGTTCGCGCGCGTCGCGACGTTCGTCACGCGCGCGTCGTCGCCAGAGTGCTGGAGATGGTGGTCGATCGCCTCGAGGATCGAGCCGATGATGTCCCAGCGCTCACGTCGAGGCAGGGGGCTCCCCCTCCGACTGCGCCGGGATGACGAGGGCCGCGAGCAGGAACGCGAGGCCCGACAGGCGCCACATGTAGACGAACGGGATGAGGGCCTCCGCGCCGCTCAGGTCGATGAGGACCCACATGTGCTTGCTGAGGAAGAGGAACAGGAACGCGATGGGCACGAGAAGGCGGCCGACCCGATCGGGCGCGCGGAGGAGGCCCTGGAACGAGAACACCGTGCACCCGGCGTACGCGATCGCCTGCACGAGGTGCGCTGCGGCGAAGGTCGACGGGGACTCGAAGGCCAGCCGCGGCGGGAGGACGAAGTACACGAGGACGGCTCCGACGGCGAACACTGCCGACGCCCACGCGAGGGCGAACCACGGACGGACCGCGCCGTGCACTCGCCCGCTGACGTACGCGAAGAAGAGCACGAGCGCCGCGCCGGTCTGCCCCGCGAGGCGGATCACGTCGACGAACGTGGCCTCGCCGAGGCGGTCGAACTGGCTCGCGGAGACCGTCAGGAAGCTGAGCCCGACGAGCGCGAACCCGACGAAGAACAGGAGGTGCAACCCCGACCGGCTGCGCTGCCAGATGTACGCGAACGCAGCCGCCACGCCGATCGCGCTCGCGCTCGAGAGGACGTCGAACGCGGCGAGGAGCGGGTGCCCGGTCACGAGCCCACAGAACGGAGCGCCCTGATATCAGCTTGACGTGCGCGTCCGCTCGCCCGCCTGCTCGACGGACGGGCAAGGAGGCGGTCGGCCGAGGGGCGGACCACCCGGCGGGGAGGCGATCGAGCGCTATCAACCTCGCCCGGTTGTTGCTATCAATATCGAGAATAGCGCATCCACGACGAAGCCGACACCGTTATGAAAGAAGGGCCGCTATCGGCGGCCGACCGATGGCGGAGAAGCAGGTACTGTTCAGGTTGGACGAGGCGCTCCTCGAGTCCCTCGACCGAAAGCTCGCGCAGCGCGGCTTCCGGACGCGGAACGCGTGGTTCCGGACCGTCGCGGAGCAGTTCGTGACCGGCGAGAGGAAGCGAAACCACGGTCGCGACCAGGATCTCGAGAGGCCGTGAGGCGTCAGGCGCCCCTCGGCCTCCATTTTTGACCGTATCGGACGGCCCCCTGCTGCTCGTACAGACGCCGGAGCACGGGCTCGACCTCGTCCCCGACCTTCAGCGTCCTCGGCTCGACGTCCGTGACCTGACCGACGACGCGCGCGCCGTGCTCCAGCTCGACGACCGCGACGGCGTAGTCGCCGACGGCCCGCTGCTGCTCCGCGAACTCGCTCGGGGCCGCGCCGCGGCCGATGACCGTCACCGCGTGTACCGTGCCGCGCGGGGCGAACGCATGCGGTCGCGTCTGTCCCCCGCAGTCCGGGCAGCGCGTCGGCGCCGGCAGCCACCCCCGGCCGCACGCGGCGCACCGCGCGCCCTCGAGGCGCCACCGGGCGGGGATCGACGCCTCGTACGTGCCCCACGGGACGAACGCTCCCATCGGCTCGGAGGGGAGCGGGTCCGCAGCCGCGAGGACGCGGCGCTCCTGCAGCGTGCGGACGTACGACACCCTCCTCCCGCCCGCGAGCGACTCCTCGACCGCGAGCCCCGCGACCGACGCCTTCGCCTCGCGGAGCGCATGGACGACGTCCGCGAACGGCTGCGCGGCGCCGAGGTCGCCCGTGAGCCGGCGCCACGGGGCGACGCCGACGGTCGCGGGGAGCGGGGCGCCGCCCGGGCCGAGCACGAGCGCGACGGCCCCCGCGCCCTGCCGGGCCTCCTCGGCGCTTCCGGGGGACCCGTCCGGGACGGACGAGGCGACCCAGAGGACCGGGCCCGCGAGTGTCGCCGCGGCCGCGAGCACGCCAGCGCCGTGACACGGTTCGAGCGCGACGACGCCGGCCTCGGCCGCGCCGAGCGCGTCCTGGAACCGGAGTGCGTCGAGCCGCGGCCCACCGAACGTGCGCACGATGGTCACCACGGAGGCGGGCGCGAGGCCACGCACGGAGAGGGCACGACGCGACGCTTCGACCGCGAGCGTGAACGCGTCCTCGTCGAAGGCGGGGATGCAACGCTCGTCGATGTCCTTCGGCGCCGCCCCCCACGCGGCCTTGAGCTCGTCGGAGGTGAGGCGGAGGCGCGGGAACGCAGTCCCGACGGAGACGACGCCGAGCCCCGAGGGGGGTACGCCGCCGCCGTGCGCGGCCTTCCCACCTCGATTCACGCTGGCACTTCCTTCGTGAGCACGTGGACCGCGCAGGTCGCGCCGCTGCCGCCGACGTTGTGCGCGAGCGCGACCTCCGCGTCCGCCGCCTGCCGGGGTCCGGCCTCGCCGCGGATCTGGAGGAAGAGCTCGCGGATCTGCCCAGCGCCGGTCGCGCCGAGGGGATGACCCTTCGCCTTCAGGCCCCCGCTCGGGTTCACGGCGACGTCGCCGCCGATGCGGCTGCGTCCTTCCGCGGTCCAGGGGCCGCCTTCGCCCTTCGGGACGAACCCGAGGTCCTCGACGGCCAGGATCTCCGCGATCGTGAAGCAGTCGTGGACCTCCGCAATGTCCACGTCCGTGGCGGCGATCCCCGCCTCGGCGTAGGCGGCCTCGGCGGCGGCGGTCGTCGCGTCGAGTCTCGTCATGCTCTCGCGGTCG
>DATDQL010000439.1:0-3709 GCA_035292305.1 Thermoplasmatota archaeon | reverse complement strand
CGGCTTCGGCGCGCCGATTCGCGCCTGGCTCGTCGGCGACCTCAAGCCGATGGTTCGCGAGCTCCTCGCTCCTGCCGTCGTGCGCGAGCGAGGCCTCCTCGACCATCGGGAGGTCACGCGTCTGGTTCAGCAGAACGAGGCCGGTCGCGAGGACAACGCTCTTCGCATCTGGGCGTTGCTCACGCTCGAGCTCTGGCTTCGGACGTTCGTAGACCCGTCGTCGGACGCACAGAGGCTCGCTGGCACGGGTGCCTCGACGGAGCGTCCGCCCCGGGTCTCATGACTCCGCGTCGAGGAGATCGGAGATCTCGCGGCCGACCCCGACGAGGGCGGCTCGCAGCGCCAGTGCGACCAGGATCGCCGCGACGAGTGCTGCACCCGCTCCGGCCGTCACGACTTCCAGAACCGACATCCACCTCTTCCTTCGACGTTGCGGCCCGAGTTCCCGACCCCTGAGGCGAGGTAGCCGGGGCCGAGCCTACGGCGTTCGGTAGACGTCCCAGACCAACGCCCGCTTGCCACTGCGCCCGGGCACGTACCTGACCGCCAAGCCCTCCCCCTGCGCGTGCCCGGCCGGTCGGACGACGCAGGTGAACGACGCCCCGTCCGTGGGGCGGCACACCGCCTGGATGTTGTTCTGCGCGAGCCCCGTCCGCGGGTCGACGAGCTCTTCCGGCAGCTTGCCGGCAGGAGACTGGACGACGAGCGCGAGGATCCGGCGCTCGACCATCGCCCTCGTGACGCCGTCCGCAGGGCGCACGGTCGTCCGGCCACGGTCGCTCGGCCGTCGCGGCGAGGGCGTGGCCGTCCGTGGTGCTTGCGCGCGCGCCGTCTCGCGTCGGAGCGACGCTCCCTGCGCGGCCGGCCGAGCGGCTGGAGACGAGCGTCGCCGAGAGGGGCTCGGCTCGGGCTCGCGCGCTCGCACCCGGGCCCCGTCGTCCGCGATGGACGCGCCGAGCGTCGCGTGCGCACCGTGTGGGCTCGGTAGCTGGCCGCGTCTGGCCGCCAGGCTCGTCGCCGTGAGGAGCAGGCCGACGACGAGACAGCCTGCGAGCAGCACCCGGAGCGGTCCGGCCCGGTGGCCCGTGAGGACCCAGCGGATGCGCCGAGGTCGCGGGTCCGAGACCGTCGGGACGCGCGGCGAGCCGGGAAGCGTCCGGACGCGCGGCCCTCGATGCGCGACGGACGCGAGTACCGGCGACCATTCGGACCGACGCTTCGCGAGCTCCGGATCGACGAGGACGAGCTCGGGGCTCACGGGGTCCTCCCTGGTCGCGCGCATCGGCTCGCGGCGCGTCGACGGTGGTCGGCGGTCGATCTCGGGGAGTGCGTGCGGCATCGCTGCAGTCATCGGTGAGATTCGCCGAGGGCATGAGCCACGAGCCTCTCGCGGGCTCCGGCACGGGAGGCGGGTCGCCATAATCGTCACCCATGCAGGACGCCAGGCTCGAGCCATCGCGTGCCGGTTCGGGGGTTCCACACGCGTGGCGCGAGAGGTTGAGACGCCGGGCCCGTCGGAGCGCCCGACCGGCGTGGCTCGGAACGATCCGTCGGACGAAGCCGCTGAGCGACGAGTGGGGCCGCGATCGGGGAACCCCGATCGACCGCTATTACATCGAGAGGTTCATCGGTGAGCACGCCCATCTCGTCCGTGGGCGTGTCCTCGAGGTCATGAGCTCCGAGTACACCTACCGCTTCGGCGAGGGCGTCGAGGTCGGCGACGTCCTCGACATCGACGCGGACAACGCGGCCGCGACCTTCGTGGCCGATCTCGCCACGGCGGACGCCGTCCCGTCAGAGGCGTTCGACTGCTTCATCCTCACGCAGACGCTCCAGTACGTCTTCGACGTGCCCGCAGCGCTCCGTCATGCCCACCGCGTCCTCAGGCCCGGGGGCACGCTCCTCTGCACCGTGCCCTCGGTCAGCCGTATCGGCCGCAAGTACCTCGAGACCGAGTACTGGCGGTTCACCGCGTCGGCGTGCTCGCGACTCTTCGGCGACGCCTTCCCCGGCGGAGCCGTCGACGTGCGCGCGCGCGGCAACGCCCTGGTCTGCGTCGCCTTTCTCATGGGCATGGCGTGCGAGGAGCTGAGGGCCCGCGAGCTCGAGCCGGACGACGCCTACTTCCCGCTGGTCGTCACCGTCCGAGCCACGAAGGCCCCCGTCGGCGTCCCGGAAGGTGAGGCGGCATCGCGGCCGCAGTGAACGAGCTCAACCGCCCGGGGAGCGGGTGGCCTCGGTCCGGTCCGCTTCCGCCCGCGCGACGTCCGGGCGCAGGAGCGGAGACGGCTCGTAGGGCGGGTCGAAGAGGCTCAGGCGATCGTTGACCGCGGCGAAGCCGGGAAGCCCCAAGAGGATCCGCTTGACGCGGTCCTTCCGCGCGATCCACGTCCACTCACGCTCCTGGTGGCGCTTCTTCTCGGGCGACTGCTCCGAGTAGATGTCGCCCCCCGCGTGCGAGACCTCGAGCGTCGCCAGGATCGCGGTCCGGTACCCGGCGCGCCGGAGGCGGCGGACGTAGTCGGCATCCTCGCGATAGAAGACGCGTCGCGGTCGCTCCCGAAAGCCTCCGACGCGGTCGTAGATCTCGCGGGACGTGATCGTGCAGGCGCCGCCCGTCGGCCCCTCGAGAAGCCGAAGACCCTCTTCGTCACGCTCGACGTACGCGTTTCGTACCTCGCGCAGGTAGCGGATCCAGCGACTCGCGGCGTCGCTCGGGTCGTAGGTGAGCGCTGCGGAGAGATACCCCATGCGAGGAAGCCGCCGAAACGCGTCCAGCAGCGTCTCGTCCCAGCGGTGAGGCGCTTCCACGACGTCGTCGTCGAGCTCGATCAGGTACGGCTGCGTCGTGAGCTGCACGGCGCGTGCGTAGCCGTTCATGCCGACGTTCTCGGGATGGTGCACGGCCTTGACGCGGGGGTCGGCCACCGTCTCGAGGTACGCGCGCGTTCCGTCGGTGGATCCGTTGTCCCAGACGACGATCTCGCGCGTGAGGGGCGACGTGCGCAGCAGAACGTCCTCGACGCATCGCCGGAGCAGGTGGACGCGGTTGTGCGTGATGAGGACGATGGCGATCATGGCGAGCCCGGACGGTTCCGCTCCCGGCCGACGTCCGCGGCGTGCGCTGAGTATGCCCAACGGATCCCCGGTCGTCGGAGCGTCGGCGGAGCTCCATCGGCCGCGGGAGCCGGTGTGACGGCCGCACTACGATGTGCCGTGTGGGCGCCGGGAGCGCACGGCGCGGTGATGTCGCGGCCCAGAGCTCGTAGCGGAGCCCTGGGTTGATCCGCGCCCGCTCGGGACGACCGCGCCTGAACGCGACCTGGGCGGCAGCGGCCTGCGGAGTCGTCGTGCTGGTCGCGGTCGCGCTCGCGCCGCCGCTGGCGATCCTCGACCGCCCCTACGCGACGAGCGGCGACGTCCGCCACTACGAGTCGATCGCCGCGCGCATGACGGATGGTGGCGTCCCGTACCGGGACTTCGACTTCGAGTACCCGCCGCTCGCCCTCGTCCCGATAGCCGTGCCGGCGCTCGCCGACGACTACCAGGGTGCGTTCCGGCTCCTGATGCTCGTGATCGCCGCCGCCGGCGTGGCCCTGGTCGCGCACCTGGTCGCGCGCACGGGAGGCGGGCGTACGCGCCTGTTCGTGTCGTGTATGGGCATCGGCCTGGCTCCGCTCGCGCTTCCCGTGGTCTTCTTCGATCGCCT
>DATDQL010000438.1:0-5000 GCA_035292305.1 Thermoplasmatota archaeon | reverse complement strand
GGGGTCGAGGGAGCCATCGTCGCTCTCCTCGGCGTCTACGGCGACCCCGCCCGCGACCCGCGCGGGCACGTCGTCGCGATCGCGTACGTGTGCGAGGCACGAGGTCGCGCGACGCCCTCGGCCGGGGATGACGCGGACGCCGCACGGTGGTGGCCGCTTAGCGCGTTGCCCTCGCTCGCGGCGGACCACGCGCAGATCCTCGGCGACGCGCGGGCGTCGTCGTCTCCTTGGGCCGGCCCGTCAAGTCGCGATGGCGTCGAACGAAGGGCAGAGGACGACTGACAAAGGACAACGACGGGGCCAACGGGCCAAGCGCCAGCGAATCTGCCCTTTGTCCTTCGGCGCGTTCCTTGTCCGTTGTCGGTTGTCCTTTGTCCATCCTCATCGTAGGCGCGCGCGTGCCGTCGTCATCGTAACCCTTAAGCCGCGCTTGTCCGTCGCGCGGCCCACATGCGCGCCCGGGCCCTCCTCGTAGCGCTCGTCCTCGTGGCCGTTCCCGTTCTCGCCGGCTGCCTCGGCGACGACGACAAAGGCGACGACGGAACGTCAGGCGGCGGCGACGGCACCGGCACGGGCGGGGGCGCGTCCTCGGGCGGCGCGCCGGTCGCGTCGTTCACGTCGAGCCCCGCGACGGGGAACGCGGACACGACGTTCACGTTCGACGCGTCGCCCTCGAAGGGCGACGGCCTCTCCTACGCGTGGGACATCGGCGCCGTCGCGAAGAAGTCCGGTGTGAAGATCACGCACAAGTTCGGTTTCACCGACGCCACGATCCCGATCAAGCTCACCGTCACTGACACGAAGGGGCAGACGGCGACGAGCGCGAAGACGATCCGTCTCGGCACGGGCAAGAACACAGGGCCCGTCGCGTCGGTCTTCGCGACGCCGAACTGGGTCAAGCCCGGTGACAAGGTCGCGTTCGACGCCTCCGCCACGACCGACCCCGAAGGGGACGCGGTCACGTACACCTTCGGCTACGCGGAGGCCGGCGGCTCGGTCGTCGTGGACAGCAAGGACATCGTCGCGAACGGGAAATGGACGCACACGTACACGGAGACAGGCACGTTCCGGCTCCACTGCCACCCTCACCCGAACATGAAGCACAACGTCACCGTCCTCAAGGGCGCGAAGGCCCCCGCGGGTGGCAAGGTCGACGTCGCCTTCCAGGGGTTCAAGTTCGTCCCTGAGGAGCTCGTCGTGCCGCCGGGCACCGTCGTTTCGTATCTCAACAAGGATCCCGTCGCCCACACCGTGACGCTCGAGAAGTTCGAGCCGGAGCTGACGCCGATCCCCACGACCGGCGCGACCGGCTCCGTCACGTTCCCGAACGCGGGCGCGTTCAAGATCGTCGTGAGGGCCACGGACAACAAGGGCGCGTCGTCCACGGCCGAGGCGCCCGTCCTCGTCGACGCGAACCGCCCCGATGACGTTTACGAGAACAGCTGGACCGGTCGCATCAACGCGACCGTCCTCGGCACTCCCCTCGATTCTCCCGGTCGGCACTCGTTCAAGATCGACTACCCCGCGACGGGGAATCTCACGCTCACGTATTCGACCCCTGTGCCGAGCCAGGAGATGACCCTCCTGTTCCAGTCCGGCGACAAGTCGTTCGAGGCCTCCGGGCCGAGCCCGATCGCCCTCCCCGTCGACATCGCCGCGGGCACGTGGACGGCGGTCGTCTCGGCCGAGCGCGGCGCCGCCATCGACTACACGCTCGACGTGAAGCTGCAGCTCGTGCTCACGCCGCCCGCGGAAGGCGCCGAGGACCACAGCGCGCATCAGCACTGAATGCGACGGCGTCGTCCAACGGCGCCGCGCCTGTTCGCCGCGGGCCGAACAGTTGCATGTCGCGACCGCTCGTCGTTTGAGGCCGTGGACCCACACGCGCGCCATGAAGCGCGCGACCCTCGCCGCCGTCACGCTCGCCACGGCCACGCTCGCATACGGCGCCGCCTACGTCGTCGGGACCTCGTGGAACGGCTCGATCGTGCTCCCGCACGATGAGAGCGGTGCCGGCCCTCTCCGCGAGGTCGCGGACTCCGCCGCGCGCGGCTGGGCCGACGGGCCGACGCTCGTGCGCGTCGCGACGACGGAGGGCGCGCCGCTCGACGGCCGCGTCGACCCGCCGTTCGCCTACGACACCTCCACCGATCCGCATGTCGGCGACGGCCGCGCGCTCGTCTGGACCTTCAGCTACACCGCGCCGTCGAAAGGGGGCGAGGTGTTCCACGCATCCGTCGGCGGGGACGGTTCGCTGCTCTACGCGCGGTCGCTCCCGGACGCGACGTGGGGCTGCTGCATCGCGTACATGCACGTCGCAACCGCCTCGAGCACGGGCGACGACGGCTCATACGATCCGGCGATCGCGCCGCGGAAGGCGCCGCTGCCTATTGCGTTCCGCATCGACGCGCCGGAGGCGTACGAACGCGTCCTCGGCCGCGCGGAATTCGACGGCTTCGCCATCGATCACCCCGTTTTCCTTGCGACGACGGAGCTGCTATCCGACGGCCGCGGCGCCGTGTGGTCGCTCGCGTACCATACGGCGACCGGTTACAGCGCGGACGCGGCCGTGGACGCGGACACGGGCGAGGTGCTCTCGGTCAGCGCATGGCCGTCCCGCGATCCGCCGCCCCCGCCTTGCTACGACTGCTGCGGCGCGTGCCCGGGATCGTGGCCACCGCAGGACTTCGAAGGCGAATGGTCGGGCTCGCTCGGCCGCGACTACCCGTGGTTCGCGGCGCAAGTCTCGGTGGAGGCAGCCGCGTACGCGCGCAGCCTCCACGTCGAAGGCGAGGTCCAGGACGCGCTGCCCGGCGAGGAGTTCGTCCTCACCGTCACGGACGCGTCGGGCTTCGAGCTCGCGCGCACGCGCGGCGGGGCGAGCCTCGAGCTCGACGTCTCGGAGTTCCCGACGCAGGGCGCGTACCTCGCGCGCATCGAGGGCCGCGTGCCGCGCGCCGTCGGCGAGGCTCCAGTGCTGCTGCGAGCGTCGCTCGACTATGGCGAAGAGCCGACGTCGTTCCCTCCGTCGATCCGCCACGGAAGCGGGGAGGTCTGGGGGTGGCAGACGGATCGCTGGTACCCGCTCGACCTCGGCCGCCCCGCGGAGGTCGTCACCGTGACCCTCGCCTGGACGCGCGCCGAGCCCACGCAGGCGCTCGAACTCGTGCTCCTCGACAACATGGGCAACCCCGTCGCGCGAGCCGCGGGCGAACCCGTGGAGGCCGGCGACTCGAGTGTGACGCTCGAAGCGCGGGGCCTTCGCGAGCCGTACGCGGGACTTCGGGTCCGCGCTCTCGGACCGGCCGCGGCGCCGATCCCGTTCGCGCTCGAGATCGCGGCCGTGTACTCGGAGGAGCTCGGGTGCTGCTGGTGAATCCGTCGCGATTCGTCGCATGGTCTCCTGGTCTCGTCAGGAGTCGCGCTCCGGCCGACCTGACCGCATCGCAGCAACTGAAGAGACCAAGAGACGAAGAGGCCTTGGCTCGAAAGTCTGAAGCCTCGAGGGGGCGAACAAGGCGCGACCTCCGATCCTTCGTTCCTCCGTTCCTCCGGGTGAACCTGGCGGGAGGCAACGGACCGGTTGGTGCCCGCCAGGAAAACCCGGAGGGACGGAGGCTCGCAGCGACGGAGTTTCGAGCCAACGCCGAAGAGACGAAGACGGAGTGGAAACCGGTCAAGGCCCGATGCAGGCCTGCACACGAAGGGTCCAAGGCGCGCGGCACGTATCCTGGTCGGATGCGCGCGCCGCTCGTCGCCGTCGTCCTCGTCGCGGCAGCGTTCGCGGGGTGCCTCGGCGGCGCGGAGCAGGTCGAGCCCGCGAAGGTCGACCCCATCGAGCCGCCGCCCGTCGACCCGATCGACAACGCGACGGGCCCCGCGTTCACCGTCGAGACGATCGAGGGCCGCGTCCCGCTCTCCGTCGGTACGCCTGTCGCTTCCGCGAGTCCTACCGGGAACGAGGAGTTCGTCAAGACCACCGTCGCGCCGCCGAACCACACGGGCATCGTCGTCGAGCTCTCGTGGACCGCGAAGGCCGGCTCCGAGAGCCTGCAGCTCACCGTCGAGGACTTCGCGAAGGATCCTGCGCTCGACGCGCCGCTCGGCAGCGCGGACGGCACGAGCCCACTCAAGGTAGTCCTCACGCCGGAGCAGTTCGCCGGCGGGAAGCTTCGTATGCGCGTGTTCGCTTCCTCGAAGGGGAGCGTCGCGCAGGACCAGCCGTTCACGATGTACGTGAGCATGTTCTCTACCGAGGCGCCGGGCGAGGGCTATTCTGCCGTGCCGCCGGCTTCCAGTTGAGGCTCCGCGGCGCCGCGCATCTTGGAACCACCAAGATACCAAGGATGGTCGACCGCTCCATGCCAGCCGCCTGAAGGCCACGAAGACCACGAGACGTCACGAACTCCGCGAATCTTCCCGGGGGGTTCGTGATGTTCGTGAAGGTTCGTGGTCTTCGTGGACTTGAGCGGCCGTGGCCGACGACTGAGTCTTGGTGCCTTGGTGGTGCATGTCGCCGGGCCCGCGCTGAAGGCAGACCTGTCGGCCCGCAGCTCGGAAGCGCACCCTTATGCCGCATCGCCCCCTCCCGCGAACCGTGTTCTGCCCGACGTGCAAGGCGCTCATGCGTCCCTCCGGCGGGAAGCTCGTGTGCGCGAAATGCGGCGTCACCACCGCGTCCACCGGACCCACGTCCGTGTCCAAGGCCGTCACGAAGGAGACCGTCATCGTCGACTCCGTGAAGGACAAGGTCGACATGCTGCCGACCGCGGACTACATCTGCGAGAAATGCGGGAACGCGAAGGCGTTCTACTTCATGCGGCAGACGAGGAGCGCGGACGAGGCGACGACGCGGTTCCTCGAGTGTACGAAGTGCGGGTACAAGTGGCGAGAGTACCGCTGAGCGGAGCGAAGCGGGCTCCCGGCACTCTCACCGCGACGGCGCGCGAAGCGCTGCGGCGCGGTGTGGAGTGGCGCGAATACAGGTGAGCGGAGCGAAC
>DATDQL010000437.1:0-10256 GCA_035292305.1 Thermoplasmatota archaeon | reverse complement strand
CCCGAGAGGCTCCTTCTCCTCGACGAGCGTGACGCGGACGCCGTAGTCGTGCGCGTCGAAATGCTCGGCGAGCCGGTCGAGCTTGTAGTTGACCGCGAGCACGACCTCGTCCACGTCGCGCGGAAGCTTCTGAAGGATGCGCGCGACGAGGGGGGCGTTCCCGACCGGGAGCAGGGGCTTCGGCCGGGTGAGCGTGAGGGGTCGCAGGCGGGTCCCCAACCCGCCGGCGAGGATGACGGCTTTCAAGGACGCGGGGGGATTCGGGGCCCCCCCTATCCCGGTTTCGGCACGAAGAGCTACGCGTACGTGGCCATCCGGCGGTCGTGCTTCGGCACGAGGCCGAAGAACCGGAGGTGGTCGAGGAGCGCTGTCTTCGAGGTGCGGACCTCGTCGAAGGCGACCGAGATCTTCTCGTTCGCGAGGTCGACCTCGCAGGCCACGACGCCCTCGTGCGCGAGGAGCTCGTCCAGGACGTCCTCCTCGGAGGCTTCGCAACCCAGCGTCTCGACGGACAGCGCCATCTTTTTCATGGACAGGGCGTCGAGTGTCGCGCCACGTCCTTGAACGTGATGTCTCGATCCGGACACGCGCGACCGGGCGGAGTCGACTCCGCGGTCGCGACGACGCGCAGAGACTCGGGAGGGGAGCGCTGCTGTGCGGGCCGGGTGCGGACCGTGCGTGGGACGCAGAAGGCGGTCGGTCCTCTTTCGCGGTGCGTGAAGCCGCGATGACGCGACTACGCGATGATGCGATGGTAGGGCGAAGGACGGCTGACAAGGGACGAACACGAGGTCGACGGGCGCATGGGCCAACGGTCCGACCCTTCCTCCTTCGGCCCGTTCCTTGTCCTTTGACCGCTGTCCTTCCTCCTTGAGCGGCGCCGCCACGGGAACTCTTCCCGTCCGGGCCTCCCGGGGTTCGGGCGAGCTTGGGGGAACCTTCAAGTCCCAGCAGGTCCCATGGATACCCGTCCCATGGAATCCATCGTCTGGACCATCGACTGGAATCCGGAATGGGAAGGCGACAACCGCCTCAAGCGGGACGTCCTGAAGGCCCTCAAGGACGACACGACCATCTCGATGATCAAGCGCTTCGCCGAGCAGTCGGTCAAGGAGGCGGTCGACCTCGGGCTCGAGACCGAGCACATCGTGTGGCTCGACTCCTCGCTCACCTACGCCTTCTTCGTGCGCGTCTGGTACGAGACGTCCGAGTCGAAGCTCTTCATCATCATCGAAGAGAACGACCTCGGCGACGTCGGGTTCCTCCTGTTGAACGACCTCGACTGCGCGTCCTACAACGAGGAGAGCCTGCTCAAGGTCGAGTTCAAGGATCCCGAGGACTACGGCGTCAGCCGCTGAGCCTCGCTCGACGGTACGCGGGGACGCGGGGACTTTCGAGGAAGCGCTCCGCGCCGTTTGCTGGCCATGAAGTGGAACGCGGGATGGCCGTCGCTCTCGGGAGCGTCAACACCCCGCGTTCCAGTCATGGCCCGCATCCGGCTCGGAGAGCGACGTCATGAGGCTCCGCGTCGCCGCGTACTGCCGGGTCGCGACTACGCCCCGTACACGACCGCTTTTCCGCCCGCGACGAGCGCGCGCGCGACTTCGCCCGGGACGGCCGCGAGGTCGCCCGCGCGGAGGCGGTACGTGCGCAGGTCCGGGGCCGTGAACGCGGGAAGGTCCTCGAGAGGCCGCACGAGCACGCGGCCCGAGCGCTGGCGCCCGACCTCGAGCGGAGCCTCGGCGGGAGCCGCGGCGACGGCGAGGGGCTCCGGGTCCGCGGGCGCGGTCACGCTCACGGGGGGGACGAGCACGGCCGCCTCGCCGGCGAGCGCCTCGGCCACGGAGGCGGCGACCGGCGCCCCGCCCTCGGCGGAGGCCTGCGCGGCGCGCTTCAGCATCGCTCGGCGCGCGTCCTTGAGCGAACGGACGAGGGACTCGTAGAGATCCGCCTCGGGCACGGTCATGGCCGCGCGGTCAGGGTTCCCGCCCTTTGCGGCGGTGAGGGCCGCGGCGACGAGCTTTCTCTCGCGGATCTCGTAGAGGTCCTCGCGGACGCGCTGCAGGTTCCACAGTTCGTCGTGGAGCACCATCGCCTTCGGAGACGTCGGGTTCGCGGCCTGCTCCCGGCGCTGCTCCTCCTGCAGGTCCCGGAGGTGCCGCTCGGCGTTCGCGTAGAAGTCGGCCTCGATCTTGCTCAAGGCCGGGGAACGCCGTTCGCGGTAGAGGCGACCCTTGAGGGTCTCGTAGCTCACCTCGTCCGCGGGCACGGGGCTGCGAGGGCGGGCGGGGGACTTCCGGCTTTCGGTGGCGCCGCCCCGGCGGCTTCACTCGCGCCGGACGACGCTCACGCGGAGCGGCGGCAGCCCGGTCCCGGTCGCGACGAGCCCATCGCCCGCCACGAGAGGGCCGACGCCCTCCGGCGTCCCGGTCATGAGCACGTCGCCCGGTTCGAGCGTGATCCGGCGCGAGATCCACGCGACGAGGTCCGGCACCGGGAACAGCAGGTCTCGAAGGCGGCCGACCTGGCGCGTCTTGCCGTTGACGTCGAGCCGGATCTCGATGCTCTCGAGGGCCGGCGCGCGATCCTTCGGCACGACGGTCCCGATCGGCCCGAACGTGTCCATCCCTTTCGAGACGAGCCACGGCGTCCCCTCCTTCTTCGCGCGCGCCTGGAGGTCCCGAGCGGTCACGTCGATGCAGACCGCGTAGCCGAGGACGTGGTCCAAGGCAGCCCCCGCCGGGATGTCGCGGCCGCCCTTCTCGAGCACGACCGCGAGCTCGAGCTCGTGGTGGACGAGGCCGAGGCCAGGGAGGAGCTCGATCGCGCCGCCGTCGTGGAGGAGCGAGGTGGTCGGCTTCTGGAAGACGACGGGTTCCGTCGGTCGATCGTAGTTCATCTCCCTCGCGTGCTCGGCGTAGTTCCGGCCGATGCCGAAGACCTTCGAGGCAGGGATCTCGCGGCCGTCCAGGACGCGGAGGAGGAACGCCACGCGCGGCGGAGGCGGCTTGGGGTCATGGGCTTTGCGGGCCCACGCCGACGTTCGACGCCGGACCGCAAGACCCATGCCGCGCGCGCCCGAATGTGGGGCCGCGTGCGTCTCACGGTGCTCGTGAACAGCCAGCGCCTCGTGTCGCGCCTCGGCACCGGCACCTCCTACCTCGTCGCCGGCGGCGGTGCCAACATCGTGCTCGACGCCGCGAACGGCGCGGAGCGCGCGCTGCGCATCGCGCTTGGCGGGCGCGGCCCGGACGCGGTCGTCGTGAGCCACTTCCACGCCGACATGCTGCACGACCTCGTGCCGGTCGCTCTCGCGCTGCCGGAAGGGGGCAGGCTGTTCCTTCCGACCGGTTCGCGGAAACGGTTCGAGCAGCTGCTCGACGCGATCGACGCGCCGGTCGAGCGGTTCGGCCATCTTCGCGTCGAGGACCGCGGTCCTGGCGCCGAGGACGCCGTCGGCGGGCTGCGTCTGCGTTGGGGTCCGGCGAACCACGGCTGCCTCGGGACGTCGCTCCGCGTCGACGGCGACGGCGCATCGCTCGCGGTCGTGGGCGACACGGGCGAGGTTCCGGCCCTTGCCGACTTCGCGCGCGGGGCGTCGCTGCTGGTCGCGCACGCGCCGCTCCTCGACGGCGAGGACGCAGCAGCCGCGAGGACGAACCTCACGGCCGGCGCCGCGGGCCGTCTCGCGCGCGCCGCGGGCGTTCGCCGTCTCGCGCTCGCCCACCCCCCGTTCCACGCGCGGGTCGACGAGACCGTCGACGAGGCGACGCGTGAGTTCGGTGGACCCGTCGTCGTGCTCGCGGAAGGAGAGACGTATGCGGTCTGACGTCCCGCATTCCTCGTCGATGTGGCAGCGGGCGAAGGCCGCGATGCTCGCCCACGTCCCGAAGCTCGACCTCGACGGTCCGGGCGTGACCGTCGAGCGGACCGCGGAGGGCCTCGTCGTGCGAACCGATGCGGCGAAGAGTCTGCGCGCCCAGCGCCTCGGCCTCGCGATCCTCGCCGCGTTCTTCGCGCTTCTTGCGCTCGTCCCGCTCCTCTGGCTGCGGATCGTCTCGATCGGCATCGCCGTCCTCGCCCTCCTCGGGGCCGTTCGCGCGCGGCCGCGGGACGACCGCGCCATCGTCGAACCCGCCGGGATCGCCGTGTGGCGCAAGGGGGCGGTCGCGTGGCAGGTCAAGGCCTCCGAGGTCACGGCCGTGCGTCTCGAACGCGTCGAATACAACCGCAGCTCGGGCGACCACGAGGAGACCGTGATCGAATGGCCCGTTCGACTGACCACCGGCGGCGGGAACGTGCTGTTCGCGCAGAGCAAGGACCGCGCGAAGGCACGTACGTTCGCCGAGGACGCGGCGATCGCGCTCGGACGCCCGCTCGTGGACGCGACCGGGGGAACCGCCGAGGTCGTGCCGCACGAAGCGGTGAACCTCTCGCTCGTCGAGCGGCTCCGCACCGGCGTCGTCCCATCGCCCGATCCGGGGCCGCCGCCCGTCGGCGTCGAGGTGCGGGACGTTCCCGGCGGTGTCGAGTTCGCGGTGCGCGCGAAGCGATGGGGCCGCATGGCTGCGCTCGTGTTCGCGGGTATCTGGTTCTCGCTCCTCGGGTTCGGCATGACGGCGGTGCTCGTCGCCGTCGCGCTCGCCCCGGAGGGCACGCCGTGGGCCCTGGTGTTCGCGCCGCTTCCGTTGCTTTTCGGCCTTGCCGGGGTCGCGATGCTGCTCGGCGGCGTGGCTCAGGTGACGGGTTCGGATTTCCTGGCCGTCACGCGCGACGGCTTGGCGTGGGGCTCGCGCCGCCTGGGCCGCGAGAAACGCAAGGCCGCGCGGCCCGCGGACTTCGAGGACCTGCGCGTGATCAAGGGGCTCGTCCTGATGGCCGACACGTACGAGCAGCACCTGGGCTTCGACGCTACGTCGGCCGAGCAGCAGCAGTGGTTGCGGGCCGCGGCGCTCGCGGCGATCCGGGACCGGTCGTGACTCGGTAGGCGGCCAGGCCCCGGCAGAGGCGGCCAATGCGTGTCCCGGTCGTTCGCGGCCTCTCATTCGTCGAAGACCGAGAGACGAGGAGACACCGTGACCAGTACCGAGACCGGGCAGCGGCCACCGCCGCTCAGGTCCACGAAGACCACGAACCTTCACGAACATCACGAACCCTCCGGGAGGAGTCGTGGAGTTCGTGACGTATCGTGGTCTTCGTGGCCTTCAAGCGGCCGGCCTGGAGAGGTCGACCATCCGGCGGACGCCGTTCATGCGTAGCCCGGTCGTTCGCGGCCCCTCATTCGTCGAAGACCGGAAGGCGGGACCCTTGCCACGGCACGAGCGCCTTGCGCCTCAGCACGAGGAACGCCGCATGCGCGACCGGCAGCTCCTGCGGCCCGGGCTGCGTGGAGACGCGTTCGCCGCCGAGGCGCACGTCGCCCGCTCCCGGCGCCACGACGACCTTCACGGTGCGGTCCGTGGGCAGCGCGACCGCGTCTCGGAGGGGTTCGAACGAGGGGAGCGCGTCGAGCGGGATCGGCGTGACGCGCAGCCCGCTCTTGCCGTGGAGCGAACCGGGGAGCCGGATGAGGCGCTTGATGTCGGCCGTGACGGGCTCGTCCGTCTCCCCCGGGGCGAACCGGATGACCTGGTCGAGGAGCGCGGCCTCGAGCACCTTGAGATGGCGCCGCACGCCGGGGATGGCCTCCAACCGTCCCTCGGCCGTGCGCGCGATGCGCTCGGGCGTGAGGTCGTCGAGGATGTCCTCGGCCTTCTTCGGGCCGACGCCGTCGATCTCCTGGAGACGGGCGAGGGCGGCCTCGCGGGGCATGGTCGCGAGCTCCTCGAGGAAACGCACGACGTAGCGCGTCGATCGGCCGCGCCAGCCGGGTTCGTCGACGCGCGGGATGAGGACGTCTCGCTCCGGCTTTCGCGTGAACTGGTCCTTCGTGTAGGCGTGGCTCGTGCGCATC
Source organism: Thermoplasmatota archaeon (assembly GCA_035292305.1). Taxonomy (GTDB): domain Archaea; phylum Thermoplasmatota; class SW-10-69-26; order JACQPN01; family JAJPHT01; genus DATDQL01. The sequence continues at coordinate 4,303 of DATDQL010000437.1, read as the reverse complement.
CGCGCGAGCAGGTCTTCGAGCACGTCGCGAGGGGGCGAGACGTAGTCCACGATCTCGCGCCGCTCGGCCGATCCGAGGCGCAGCACGCGCGGGTCGTCGACGTGGATGTGGTAGCCGCGGCCGCCGGAGAACACGACGCGCACGTTCGCCGGGTCGAATCCGAAGTCGGGGAGCAGGAACTCGTCGAGCAGGCGCCGCGTCTGCGTCTTCACCGCGTCGAGCTGGGCCTCGAAGGACATCGTCTCGGCGCCCTTGAGGTGGTCTGCGTCGAGGTCGAAGATGAGGTCCGCGCCCAGCCAGCCCTTGTCCTTCATGGTGGGGCCGGCGGGGTCCTCGTAGTACGCGGTCGAGTAGTAGCAGTGCCACGGACCGGTCCGCACGACGTGCTCGTGGAGCTCCTCGCGGCTCCGCATCGCCATGTGTCGGAAGAACGGTGTCCGGTCGGGGGGCGGGCGCGGCGCGGGGATGAACCCGAACTCGCGCCGCCCGAAGCGTGGCGGCATCGGCGGCGGATTCGCGCGGTACCAGTCGGAGAACAGCCGCGTCGCCCACGCGACCGTGGCCTCGATCTGTTCCGGGGGTGGACCCTTGCGCTGCGGCGCGGCCTCGACGGCGGCCGGCGCGGGAGCCCCCTCGGTCACGCGGGAAGGATGCAGGGGCCGCTACTTGCCGGTTGCTCCCCCGTCAGTGCAGGTGCTTCGACGTGAGGCGAGGTCCCGGCCCAGCCTTGCACGAGAGCACCTGCCCGTCCGCGATGCCGAGGTCGCGGATGCGCTTGCGGACCTCCTGCTCCGCCTCGCCCGGACACAGGATGTGCGGGTTCGGCCCGGCGTCGAGCGTGTACCATGCGTGGAGCCCGTCCTCGCGCCACCGGCGGACGGCGTCGAGGACCCGAAGCGTCTCCGGCTTCCAGTAGAAGAGCGGAGGTTCGGACGTCATCATGACCGCGTGCATGGAGAGCGCGTCCATCTCCGCGATCCGACCGAGCGCCTCGAAGTCGCGCTCGAGGACCGCGGCGCGCGCGAGCGAGACCGACTCGTGCATGTGTGCCAAGCGCGCGTCGAGGAACGGCGACGTGCGCGCGAGCGAATGGCCCTCGGTGGATCCGACCGCCTTCTCCTCGGTGCCGACCACGACGACGACGTCGCGCAGGTCCATGTGGCCCTCCGGAGCGATCTGCCGCGCGAAGGAGTCCTCGTGCCGCGCGCCCGCGACCCACTCGACGAAGCCCCCGAACACGCTCCGGCATGCGCTCCCGGAGCCGAGGCGCGCGAGCGCCGACAGCTCCCACGGCTCGACATGGAGGTCCATCGCCGCGGCGCCCGCGACCGTCAGCGCCGCGAACGCGCTCGCGGAGGACGCCATGCCAGCGCCCTGCGGGAAGGAGTTCTCGCTCGTGACGCGGCAGCGCGCCTCCTGTCCCGCGCGCTCGCGCAGCGCGTCGAGGTGCTTCGCGACGCGCCAGCGCGGCTTTCCCTCGGCGAGCTTCCCGTTGACCGTGAGCACGTCGTCCTTGAGACCGTCATCGAGCTCGACGGTCGTCGTCGTGCGCAGCGCGTCGACCGTCATGCTGAGGCTCCCGGCGAGCGGGAGGTTCAGGTCGTCGTCGAGGCGGCCCCAATATTTCACGATCGCGATGTTCGCGCAGGCGACGGCGGTGGCCTTCATGCGGTCGATCCTTCCCGGACGAGATCGAGGACGGCTTGGATGGAGGGCAGCACGCGGTCGGCCTCCTTGAGCCGTTCGGCGGGAAGCGTCGTCGTGATCGCGACCACCATGCACCCGGCGGCCTTCCCGGAGCGCACGCCGAGAGGGGCGTTCTCGACGACGAGGCATTCACGCGGGTCGAGGCCGACCTTGCCGGCCGCCCGCACGTAGGGTTCGGGGTCGGGCTTCGGGTGCACGACGTCCTCGGCGGCGACGACGGCGTCGAAGAGCGGCAGGAGGTCGCCGAGCACGTGGGGCACGTTCTTCCCGTGCGTCCCCGTCGCGAGAGCCGTCCGCACGCCCCGGGCACGGAGCGTCTCGAGGAGCTCGCGGAACCCGGGATATGGTGCCGGCACCGGGTATCCGCGGTAGTTGCGGTTCTTGTCCTCCGAGAGCTCGAGCACGCGGGGTTGCGCGAGCGGCTTCCCCTGCCCCGCGGCGATCCACGCGATGATCTCCTGCGAGCGCTGGCCCTCGCGCGAAGCGACGACCATGTGCTCCACGGGGATGCCGAGCGGCGCGAGCGTCTCGCGGTACGCTCGGACGTGGTTCTCGAGCGTCGGCGCGACGACGCCGTCCAGGTCGAAGAGGACGCCGCGGACGATGCGGCCCTCGAACGTGACCGGAGACACGCGGGCGGCGAGGCGAGGGCGGGCTAAGAGCCTTCCGGGAGGCCGCGTCACCTTCGCGCGAGCGCGGCTTCCACGGCGGCGCGGACCTCGTCCGGCTTCCCGCGCCCCTTCAGCACCTTCATCGCCTGACCGACGAGGAAGTTCAAGGCGCCCGCCTTTCCCCCGTGCCAGTCCGCGACCGCCTTCGGGTTCGCCGCGACCGCGGCCAGGGCGGCGCGCGCGACCTCGCCGGAGGCCGAGAGGCCCGCCGCGGTCTCCTTCCCGAGGCGCGTCGCGAGGTCCCCGTCGTCGAGGGCTTCGCGCAGGACGCGTGTTGCGACCTGCGCCGTGACGCGCGCGGCGGCGAGGCACGCGACGAGCTCGGCGACGTCCGCGGGCGTGACCTTCGATGCCGCGAGCGAGGTCGAACGGTAGGCGAGCTCGGCGCGCACGTCCCGGACCAGGAACTCGAACGCGAGCCGTGCCCCCGCGCGCGCCGCGGCGAGCTCGAACGCGTCCGCGATGGCGAGCTCCTCGACGAGCGGCGTCGCCTCCCGCGGCTCGACGCCCGCGAGCGCGGCGAGGCGCGCGCGGCGGGCGAGCGGCCCTTCCTCCGGCGGCGCGAGCGCGTCGAGATCCGCGAGCGGCGGGAGGTCGGGATCCGGGAAGAACCGGTAGTCGACCGCTTCCTCCTTCGAGCGCAGCCTGCTCGTCTCGCCGCTCGCCTCGTCGAACCCGCGCGTCTCGCGCACGGCCGGTCGGCCCTCGGCGAGTCCCGCGCGCTGCCGCGCGATCTCGCCTGCCGCCGCGCGCTCGGCGTTGCGGAAACCCGTGACGTTCTTTATCTCAACGCGCGCCCCGGCGCGCGTTGAATGTCCACCGGTCTCTCCGGCGGACATCTCAACGCGCGCGCCGGCGCGCGTTGAATGTCCGCCGGCCTCTCCGGCGGACATCTCGACGCGGGCACCGCCTTCGAGCGAGACGTTCACGTCGGTCTTCACTCCCGCCTCCTCGCGCCAGCAGCCGAGGTAACGCAGCACGACGGCGAGTTCCTGCAGGAACGCGCGCGCGTCTTCGGCGCTCCGCAGGTCGGGCTCCGTAACGATCTCGAGGAGCGGCATCCCGCTTCGATCGTAGTCGACGAGCCCCGCGTCGAGGTCGTACGCGCCGGGGTCCTCCTCCCAGTGGATCTCTCGGATCCTGACGGGGGAACCTCCCGTCGCGATGGCGAGCGTTCCGCCCTCCGCGAACGGCTCGCTCGTGCGCTGGTAGTTCGAGGGGAGGTCGGGGTACCAGTAGTGCTTCCGCAGGAACCTCGTCGCGGGCCGTATGCGGCATCCGAGCGCCCGTGCGACACGGATGCCCGCGGCGAGCGCGGCCGCGTTCGGCGCCATCGGTCGCGCGCCGGGCTGGCCGGTGCACGTCTCGCAGACGTACGTGTTCGGGGCCGGCGAGCCGAGGGGGTCCGCCGGGCACGCGCAGAACATCTTCGCGCGCGTGCGTACGTAGATATGGATCTCCAATCCGATCCGTGGCCTCGCGTCGGCGGCCGCCGTCACGCCTCTGCCTCCAGCCGCTCGACAGCCGCCATGGCCTCGAGCACGCGCGCGTCGCCGCGCGGCGGGCCCGTGAACTGGAGGCCGACCGGGAGGCCCTGCACGCGCACGGGCACGGTCCCCGCGGGAAGGCCCGCGAGGTTCGCCGTGACCGTGAGGACGTCGGCCGCGTACATGCGGAGGGGGTCCTCGACGCGTTGGCCGAGCGGGAACGCGCGGAACGGCATCGTGGGACCGACGAGGAGGTCGGCTCGACCGAGCGCGCGCCGCATCGCGTCGGCGAGCCGCGAGCGCGCAGCGACGGCGGTCGTGTACCACCGCGCCGTGTGCTCCTGCTCGCTCGCGAACGATCCGAGCAGGATGCGGCGCCGGACCTCGGGTCCAAACGTGCGCCGCGCTCCGGCGACGGCGGCTTCGAGGGGTCCGTCC
>DATDQL010000436.1:0-15773 GCA_035292305.1 Thermoplasmatota archaeon | reverse complement strand
AGGATGCGCTTGTTGTATTCCGTGCGCTGGTGGTAGCCCATCTGGCCGGGCATCGGGACCGTCGGCCGGATGAAGCGGGGCTGGAACGGACCGAGCGGCGACGTGTCGCGGCGGTTCTTCGAGTCCTTGTGACCCTGCAGCTTGACGCCCCAGCGGGGGACGGAGCCCTTGAAGCCGTGGCCCTTCGTGATCGCGGCGACGTCGAGCATCTGCCCGTTCTTGAAGACGTCCTTGACCGCGAGCTCCTTGCCGAGCAGGCCCTTCGCGAACGCGACCCGCGCGTCGAACGCGCCGCCGCCGACGCGCAGCTCCATGATCTCCGGGACCTTCTTCGGGACGCCCGTGACCTTCGCAGGCTGGGTGTAGGCGAGGAGGCGGACCTCTTCCGCGTCGTCGAGCACGACGCCGTCGAACGAACCGCTGCGCTCCTTCGGCACGGACACGCGCTCGGACAGGCGCTTGTCGACGTCCGGCGCCCAGACCTCGGAGAGCGTCTTCCATCCCGCGGAGGTGAGCTCGTAGAAGCGCACCGCGGCGACCTTCATCGGCGGGCACTCGAGCACGGTCGCGGGGACCTGGACCTCCTGCCCGGCCGTCGTGCTGGACTTGCGGTAGTCGACGAGGAGCGCGTGGGTCATCCCGGCCTTGTACGCGGCGAAGCCCTGGACGTGGGGCTCTCCGGCGTCCTCAGGCCAGCTGGACCAGCGGGGGACCTGCGATTGGGCGCGCACGCGCGGGCTGTACCCATGCGAGCCACGCTTCGGTCGGCGGATGTTCGGCATTGCGATTCCTCCAAGTCGTCCACCACCGACCGCGGCGGGCGCGGGCGTGGGCTAGCCTCCAGGAGGAACGGCACGACGTGCCCCTCGTCCTGCGTCCAACCGTGACGCCTAGCGGCCCCCAGAAGGCGCGAACGCCCGAGGACCGTCGCGGGGATCCGCACGGCCGCCCCGGAGGACGGACCGCTGCCTTGCGGCGCGCGAATTGCCCCTCGCGTCTGGTGTAGACGACGTTGGGTCAGGCCGCCGAAGGGCGGACCCCTATAAATAATGAACGGGCCAGCGCGGGCGCGAGGGACGGGCGGGGCGAGCGGCGGGGAAGTCCGGCGGCAAGCGCCCACGTCGACGAGAATCCGGTCGGCGCGCCGCGCGGCGCGAAGGGACCCGTGATCCAGGGGCGGGTGCTAGGACGGTCGCCCGTCCAGCCACGGTCGACCAGGCTAGCACCCGCCCTCGCTCCCGACGGGCCGAGCGTCCGCGGCGCGCCGCCCCACCCTCGGACGCGCGCCGGCCGTGGGGGCCCCACGCCGGCGCCTCGCTCGCTTCTCTGCGTAGCGGGGCGTCGCGCCTTCGGGCCTGCGCGGACGCGACCGGACGCGGCGCAACGGCGGTGGCGGCGGGCGCTGGGGGCGGCGTCCGGTTTGTCGGGACCGCACAGAGCGGAGCTTCATGATGCGTCGTTCCGAGCCGGAAAGGTTGCCCCTTGATTTCTCCTTCCATGTCGTGGATCTCCCACTCGTCCTCACGTTGATCCTGCTGGAAGGGGTCCTGTCGTTCGACAACGCGGCGGTCCTCGCCGCGATGGTGCTCCGCCTTCCCTCCGAGCAACGCCGGAAGGCCCTGCTGTACGGCCTCGTCGGTGCGTACGTGTTCCGTGTGGCGGCCATCCTTGGGGTCTCCTTCATCATCGCGAACCCGATCCTCCGGGTCGCGGGCGGACTGTACCTCGTCTGGCTCGCCGTCCGACATTTCCTGCATCGTGGGCACGCGCATCTCGCGGGACGGCCGCCCATCCGCATCTTCGGGTTGACGGCGTTCTGGGCGACGGTCGTCGCGGTCGAGATCACCGACCTCGCGTTCGCGCTCGACCAGGTCCTCGTCGCGGTGGCGATGACGGACCGAGTCCTCCTCATCATCATGGCGAGCATGGTCGCGATCGGCCTGCTGCGGCTCAGCGCGTTCTACATGACGCGCCTCATGACATGGTTCCCGACGCTCGAACACCTCGCGTACGTCGCGGTCGGGTTCGTCGGGCTGAAGCTGCTCATCGCGGTGACGGGAGAGTACCTCGGCCGGGACTGGCACATCCCGACGCCGATCAGCATCGCCGTGACGCTCAGCCTGCTCGTGGCCCCCGTCGTCGTCAAGGCGGTCCTCGAACTCACGAGGCGCGACAAGGCCGCGCAGGTCTGATTCAGGTCCAGTCCTTCGGCCGCCCTTCGAGCAGCCTGCGGTCCCAGTAGTCGACGAGCTCCTTCGGCACGGGGACGCCGAGCCGTCGAGCCGGCGGCGGCCGGAACGTGGACGATGGTCTTCGCATATGCATCCCGTAGGCGGGAACGGTCCGGGCAGCGATAAAGTTTGACACGGGGGGACCGCGATGCTCCGCCGATGGACCTCCGCGACCGGCGTCTCGCGTTCGCCATGCTCCTCGCCTCGTGCGTGGTCTTCGGGCTCGTCCTCGCCGACGTGCTCTACGCGGGCGCGGGCACACGGTTCGATGCGCGCCTTGAGACCGCGCTCGCCGCCGCGTGGCCGATCGACGCCCGCGTCGGCGTCGGCGCCGCTCTCTCCTTCCCCGGCGACGTCTTCGCCGTCGTCGCGGTGACGGGCGGTGTCGCCGTATGGTCGTGGAGCGCCCGGCGCCGGGGCGACGCCGCGCTCCTCGTCGCCGCGACGCTCGTCCTCAGCGGCGTGGTCGCGTCCGCCAAGCACGTCGTCGCGCGGGACCGTCCCCTCGAAGGCTTCGACACCCTCGCGTTCCCGAGCGGCCACGCCGCGCGCGCCGTGCTCGTCTACGGGCTCGCGCTCTCGCTCGCACATGTCGTTCGGGGCCCGGACCGCGCCCGCGCCGTCGGGTTCGTGACCGCGTTCGCGCTCGTAGCCCTCGTCACGGGTGCGGGACGCGTCGTGCGGGGCGCGCACTGGGCGACGGACGTCGTCGCGGGGTGGGCGATCGGGGGCGCCATGCTCGCGGTCGCTCTCCTGATGAGGCCTGTGTTCGCTCGGCTCGACACGCGTCGGACCTGAGCGGCGCCAGGCATGCCTCGAAGACCGGAAGACCGACTCCTGAGAAGTCGGTCTTTCGGTCTTCCGGTCTTCGACGGATGCCTTGCCCCGCAGGCGATCCCGTGGCCGACCATGGCGACCAGGACGCGTTCGTGGTTCACTCGGGCTTCCAGTGCGCGACCTCGTTCGCCCCGCAGCGGCGGCACACGGCGGTCGTCCCGCTCGCGCGCCGGTACACGAACGTGTACCCGCACGAACCACAGCAGAGGATATCGCCGGCCCGGTAGGTCTGGCGACGGACGCTGCGGACGATCTCGCCCGCGCGGTCGAGCTCCCGCAGCAGCGACTCCGTCAACGTGCCCTCGCGCTCCCCCTTGGTCCGCAGGTGGAGGACCTCCGCGTACGAGCGTGAAGCGGCGAGGACGTTCGCGAGATCGTGGAGCGCCGCCTCGACGGGATCCTTCGCATCGAGCATCTTGCGTTCGGGCGACGGGAGCGCCAAGAGGCTCACCGACGCACGACGCGCTGGATCGCTCGCACGACCTCGTCCGGCTTGAACGGCTTCTCGAGATAGCCCTGCGCACCGACGCGATCCTGGACCTCGTCGAGATCCATGCTCGCGGAGAACAGCAGGACCGGGGTGAGGCCCACCACAGGGTCCTCGCGGATGCGCACGAGGAGCGAGTCGATGTCAAGCTCCGGCATGCGCACGTCCTGGAGCAGCACGTCCGGCCTCTCGCGCCTCAGCGTACTCAGGATCTCGGCAGGTCGCGTCGTGGACACCGTCTCGAACCCGAGCTCGTGCAGCAGGAGCTCCGTGGATCGCAGGATCCCGGGCTCGTCGTCGACCAGGAGCACCTTCGTCGTGGGGATCCCTCGGGCTCCGAAGGGCGGACCGGCGTGCTTGAGACTTGCGCGTCCACGGGCGTCTGGTTGCACGCGCGGGGGAGGACGAGTAGAGAGTGAACTGGCACGGAGGACCGAAGGCCGGACGGCGAGGCTGGTCTGGAGCCGCCGGCCTTCGAAGGCAGACCTCCCCAAGTCGAGAGGACCCTGCGCGGCGGCGATATCCCCCGCCGGTAAATAAGGGGGCGGGTCCCGTACGCCCAGCCGTGGTCGGGAGCCATTATGCATCAGGTGGACGAGGGATCACCGTGACTCTTTCGCCGGGCACGCGCATCCTCGTCGTGGACGACAGCTCGAGCGTGCGCGCCGTCCTCGAGAGCCACCTGCGTCGGCTCGGCTTCAAGGACGTGCGGAGCGCCGCGGCCGTCGACGAGGCGATCGCGATCTTCCGGGAACAGGAGCCGCGGCTCGTGTTCCTCGACCTCGTCATCGGCGGCGGGAGCGGCCTCGATTTCGCCGCGGTCGCGCTCGAGGAGAAGCCGTTCACGACCATCGTCGTCGTGACCGCGCTGCCGCGCGGCCATGAGGATGTCGTCTCCGCATTCGCCGAAGGCGTACAGGAGTACCTCCCGAAGCCAGCGCGGTTCGCAGCAGTGCGCGACGTCGTCTTGCACCTCGGCCGCGTCGAGGAGCAAGAGAAAGAGCACGAAGCGCCGGACTACGTCTGATCAATGGAGCCGCCCTAGCTCGTCCTCGATGCCTGCGACGTCGCGCTCTACGCGTACGCGCGCCTCACGAGTCCACGCCCGCGGCCGGCCGGTCTCGTCGCGCACCGCCTCCGCGATGTCGCGGGCGAGCCGCTCGACCCCTTCTTCACCGACGCTGCTGGCTGCGCCCGTGAGCGAGTGAGCGTGGCGCCAGAGCTTGTCCCGACCCGCGCGCCCGCGCAACGCGGTCGCCATCTCGCGGACGCGGCGACGCGCTTCCTCCAGGAACACGCGGCGCAGCTCCGGGTCGTCCGGCTCCATGGGCCCTCTTCCACGCCACGGAGGATAAGCCCGACCGCTGGGCCGTCGAAACGCCGTCATTCCTCGTCGCGCGGGTCCGGGATGGGGCCTTGGTAGAACGACTCGAGGTCGAGGACGTCACGCCATTCATCCTTGCACGCGCAGTCGAGCCCTTCGAACACGGCGGGATCCTGGAGCACGTTGAACGCGGCGATCGCCCGGAGCACGTCGTCGTCGCACTTGCCACAGTTGTGCGCGCCGCGCGCCTTGCCGCCGGCGACGGGGTCGCTCTTGACCGGCGTCGAGGTGACGGCGCGCGCGCGACGCAACACCTCGACGACGGTCCACAGCCACGGGGGGCGGTACTGCCCGCGCTTCCAGAGCCGCTCGACGAGCGTGTGCTTCTGGATGTTCATGGGGTTGAACGAGACCGTGGACGAGTGCGGACCGGCGAGCCGCGCCGTGTTCACGCAGTCGTCGAGCGACTCGGCCTCCGTCAGGAACGGCGGCTTGACCATCGTGTAGGCCTTGAGCGTGACGCCGTGGGGGGCCGCGGTCGCGGCCGCCGCCTCGTAGTCGCGGAGGAAGAATTCCTTGTTCACGCTGAAACGGGCGACATCGTAGCTCGCGCTCTCCAGGCCGACGCCGAGCTCCACCTTCAACCGGCGGGGCATGGGCTGCGGCCGGGGCTCGGACGGGCCCGGGGACGAGAGGGCCGAGTCACGGGCCGCTGCGGCCTCGGCGATCGCGGCGACGCGGACGTCGGTGACGTCGACCGCCTGGGATTCCAGGTTCAGCTTGCGGACCGTCTCGGGGACGAGCCGCACGATCGCCGCCTGCGCGTCCTCCGCGACCTCGTACGGGTCGAGGAACGACCCCGACGTGTAGATCTTCAAGATCGGCTCGCCCCTGTACGACGCGAGCGCGTTGCGGAACTGCTCGACGAGCTCGCCGCCTTCGATCTTGCGGACGAACGAGTCGTTCACATAGCCGCAGAACGAGCAGCCCCCGCCGAGCGCCCAGCGGCACCCGCGCGTGCGCAGGATGACGACGAACGCAGGCACCTCCGCGCCGTCGAGACGGTCGGGCTGCGTGAACGTCGTCGACGGCTGCGTCGCGTCGCCGTCCTTGACCGTGAGGACGCGCGCCTCGCGCGAGGCCTTGGCGAGCGGGGCGAAGAATGCAGGTTGGCTCATGGAGATCGCCCCCACGCGTCCCTCGCGGGGGCTGCGTGTGCTCGGGGGACGCTTCGCTCGTGCCACGCCGCGTCCTGCGGGACCCGGCGAGTCTCGCGCGCAGGCGCGCGAGACGACTCCGTGCCTTCGGCACTCCGTCGCACGCAGACGCGCCTGATGGCGCGTCGCGCCTCGTCGGGCGCGACCGACGAGACGCCCCCTGCGCTCACGCGCTGCGCTCCTTGTCCTTGTGCCGGACGTGCACCGCGGGGCCGCGCGGCATCGCCTCCATCTCGCGGCCGGGGGCGAGCGCGCGACCGACACCGCGGACCTCACCTGCGTGGTGCACGACGACCTCGTCGCCTTCGCGGATCTCGGGGTCGGCCGCGACGACGCCGACGCTGAAGATGGTGCCCTTCGGCCGGAAGTCCTCGATCTCGACGCGATACGCACCCGATTCGAACAACCGGCGGCCGCCGGCGAGGGTGAGCGTGAGGTAGCCTCGCGTCGGGCTCGTCATCGCGATCTGGGTCCCGCCATCCGCAAGGAGCTTGCGGAACGGGGGCTTGCCGCGGACGCGGCAGCCTTCGAGGAGGCGGTCGCCGGCCTCGCCGAACTGGAACCGGGCGAGCGAAGCGAGGTCCGCCGCCTCGCGCTCCTGCCAGGACACACGCGGGTGCGGCTCGGTCGCCTTCTCGAGCGTGCGGCGGAGATTCTCGAGGGACGCGGGAGCGAGGGGGTCGCGCTCCGCGGTCTGAAGGAAGTCACCGAGGACCGGAGCGACGATCTCGACCTCGATCTCCTCGAGGTGCACGAGCACGTCGGAGTACCGGTTGCGGGCGAGGAGCGACGTGAAGGCGTCGCGGATCATGACCTTCTCGTCCTCGTCCCAGTTCCCGGTGACGGGAAGGTCGTAGTGCGCCGCCGGGTAGAGCGTCTCGAGCTCGCGCGGGACGGCGCCGAGCGGGCTCGTCAGGACGACCTCGTGGACGACGGCGCGGTTCGCGACGTGCGCGAGCGCGTTCGCGAGCGTCCGGTGCGTGCGCGACTCCGAATACGGCTTGCGTGCGGAGCACGGCAGCACGAGCAGGACCTTCGTCGGCGTCGGCTTGCGGTAGCGCTCTGTCAGGCGGCGCCGGAACCGCTCGACCTCGGGCCGTTGGATGCTCTCCTTCGAGGTCGCGTGGAGCACGCGGTCGCGCAGCACGGGCGCCTGCTCCTCGAACCAGCCGTACTGCTCGAGGTCCATGCGACGCAGATGCGCGGCGAGGTTCGGACGCGCGCGGACGCGCTGTTCGACGAGTTCACGGAGGGTCCCGTCGCGGATCGCCGCGCGCACGCGCTTGACCTCCTGCACCTGCGTCCGGAGGTTGTGGAGCCGCAGGTCGCCGGCGAGGCAGCCGGGGCAGGTGCACGGCTCGTCGTCGAGGACGGCCGACATCGGGAGCGGACCTTCGGGGGTGAGCCACTCCTCGCGGCGCGTCGCGAGAAGGACCGGCGCGGAATCGACGAGGTCGACGCCCGCGTACGTGAGGAGCGCGATCTCGTGCGGAAGGCCGCAACCGGGCGCGTAGACGAGCCGCGCGGGACCCGCGGCGCGCTTGAGCTTCACGATTTCGCTTGCGAAACGGTACGGATCCTCGAGGAGGGCCCGCGCCGCGCCGAGCACGGCGACGTCGGATTCGGTCGCGCCGGGTTCGCCTGGCGCGACGTGCACGAGGGTCTCGAAGCCGCCGGCCTGTCGCACGTTCTCGGCGTGCCCCGCGGCGCGAAGCTCGGGGCCGGCGGCGGGAGGGTACGGGAGGTCGGGCGCGAGGGTCACGTCCGCGTCCTCGTCGACCGGTACCGGGGAGAACCGCGATCCCCGGTCGAGGACCCAAGGGAGGTCTGTCTCAGGACGGCGGCGGGCGAGGAGGATCTCGGCGAACTCGGGTGCGCGGTGCCGTTCCGTGTCGACGTGCAGGATCGCAGGTGTCAGGACCTCGCGGTCGCCGAGGGCCCAGCGCGTGAGCCGGGCCGCCCCGTCGCGGACCTTGACGTCGAACACGGCGGCGGCCTACGTGGGCCCCGTATAAGAGCCTATCCCGCGGGCGGTTCCTTCTGCCCCTTCTTCCTGCCGAGCTTCGGAAGAGAGAACCGCTTCTTCGCGGGCTCCGCAGGCGCCTCGCTCTCGGGCCCGGCAGCCGCGGTCGCATCCTCCTTCTTCTTGCCAAACGACGGCAGTCCGAAGCGGCGCTTCGCGGGCGTGACGGCCGAGGGCGCGGATTCGGGGCCCGCGGGCGTCGGCGAAGCGACCGGCTCCGCTGCGGGCTCGGGCGCGGGCGGAGTGACGTCGGTGTACTCGGGCCGCACCGGTTCGGCCGCGGGCTCGGCCGCGGCAGCGCCGGCCGGTGCCGGGGCCGCCGGGTCCGGGATGGGCGCGACCTTGGGCGAGAGCTCGTCGATGCGCTCGTGGATGCCGCGCAGGTCCCGCACGCGCTCCCCGAGCACACTCAGGATCGTGACGTCGCGCGCGCCGTCCAGAACGTGCTCGACCTCGACGACGTGGCCGCGGTTCGAACGGTAGATGATGGACGCGCGCAGGACCTTCGCGCCGAGGTGGCGCTCGATCGCGCGCCGCTCGAGGTCCGTGAGCGCGCGTGTGGGCGGCAGCGGCTCGTCCGGCGGGAGGAACACGCGCTCGCCGATCTTCAAGCGCTCCTCGCGCGGCGTGCCCATCGCGTCGACGATGCGCTGGATCTCCGGGAGCGTCTCCGCTCGCCGCTTGCGCCAGTCGCGCTCGCCGAACTCAGCGTGCGAGACGGCCTCCACGCGCGAGGACTCCGCCGCGCGCTTCTGCGGGCGGTCGAGGCGGTCGAGCTCGAGGAGCGTCAACTCCTCGCGCGTCTCCTTCTGGATCTCGCGCACGACGCGTTCTTCGGACATGTCTATCTCCTGTTGAGGCGGCGCGGAAGCGCCGGGAACTCGCTCGACTCGCGCTCCGTCATCGCTCTCAGCACGACCTCGAACTCGACCTCGCCTTCCGACCTCGCTGGGTCGCGCCACGGCAGAGGCACGCCGAAGCGGTGCGCGAGGGCCTGCAGGGCGGGCCGGAAGGTGACGCCCCCGAAGGCGTCGTGGTACGTGCCCCCTGTCGTCGCGGCGAGGCGCTCGAGCACCTGCGGCGAGGAGGACCCCGCGTCGAGGACGTGGACCTGGATGCCGAGGCGCGTGGCACGTGCCGCGACGTCCGCGGTCGCGCCGACCGGCATCGCGCTGTCGGTCGCGAGCGCGATGACGTGCGCGTCGTGGACATCGGCCTCGCGCGTCATCGTCTCGAGCGCGTGGTCGAGCGCCCGCAGCACGTCGCCCGGTCCGCGAGGCTCGAACGCGTCGAGCGCGGCGACGTCGAGCGAGGATGGCGTCGCGAAGGGCGCGACGAGCCATGGTTCGCCGGTGAACGCGACGATGGACGCGCGGCGCACGATATCGCTCGCGTTCGCGAGACCGGTGACGAGCGCGCGCTCGACGGCCTCGAGGCGTGTGGGCGGCAGGTCCGCACGGCTCATCGAGTACGACGCGTCGAGGAGGAAGAGCACGTCGGCGATCGGCCGTCGTTCGGGACCGGGGCCGAAGTCGAACTCGAGGGCAGCAGCGTCCGCGATCGTCGCCTTGTGCACGACGAACGAGACGCCTTCGGCGGTCACGAGGTCGCCGACGCGAAGCGCGCGCCCCGTCGCGGCCCTGAGCGCGGCGCGCGCGGCCGCGGGTCGGCGCTCCGCCGGGCAGTCGTCGAGTGGACGGAGCACCAGCGAGCGGGCGGCGGAGTCGTCGGAGCCGACCGGGTCCGCAGCCATCGACGGCCGAGCGGGCGCCGGGGTCATAAGGATTGGTGGCGCCGCAACCGCCAGAGCCCGACCCGCTCGAAGAAGAACCGCACCTCGGCCTCCTCGGCGACGGCGAGCCCGGCCTGCGCGGCCTCGTCGCGGAGCGCGTCGAGGTCGCCGCGACTGGATGCCACGACGAGCGCCTCACCGTCAGGCGCGAGGATGCGCGGGAGGTCGCGCACGAGGCGCGTCGCGACCTCGACGCCGCCCTCGCCGCCGTGGAAGGCGGCGTCGAGCGGCCCCGCGAGGCGCTCGTGCGGCGCGGACGGGAGGTACGGAGCGTTGAACGCGACGAGGTCGAACGGCCCGCGGACTCCCGTGGCGAGGTCCCCGCGCAGCACGCCGACGGCCGTTCCGTTCTTCGCGGCGTTCGCGCGCGCGAGCGCGCACGCGACAGCGTTCAAGTCCACGGCGAGGACGCGCGCCCCGCGCATCGCCGCCGCGACCGCGGCGATGCCGGAGCCGGTGCCGACGTCGAGCACGCGCTTGCCGGCGAGGTCGCGCGCGAGGATCGCGTCGGCGAGGAGGCGCGAATCCTCGGCGGGCTCGTACACGTCGGGGTGCGTGTCGAGGGGGATGTCGCGGGCGCGCACGTCAGGACTGTCACGCTCGGCCGCCGCTTGAGGTTGACCTCCTTCGGAGTGCGTCACGCCGCGATAACGCGACTACGCGATGGTGATGGGATGCATGCTCTCTCCATCGCGTCATCGCGTAATCGCGTAATCGCGTCATCGCGGCTCGTCTCGCGACGCAACAAGGTGATTCGCCACAGCCCCGAACCCCTCCGGCGGCACCTGCTCTGCGCGCTCGCCCGCATGCGGCACGGCCGCGAAGTCGGCGCTCCGGTACCGAGGCGGCAGGAGGCCGCGCGCGCTCGAGAGCGCGTTTCCGAGCTTCTTGCGGCGCTCGGAGAACGCGGCTTCGACGACCCCGTGGAAGAGCGCCTCGTCCGCGACCGTGAACTTCGGAGGGCGCGGTGTGACGCGTACGAGCGCGCTCGTCACTTTCGGCGGCGGCGAGAACGCGCCGGGGGGCACGCGTTCGAGGAGCTCGACGTCCGCGCGGTACGCGGCCTCGACGCTGAGACGCGAATAGTCGTCGCTGCCGACCTCCGCGACCAGCCGGTCCGCGAACTCCTTCTGGAACATCAGGACGCACGGTTTCCCAGCGTCGAGGAGGCGGAACGCGATCGGCGTGCTCACGTTGTACGGGAGGTTCGAGACGCACCGGTCGAACGCGGGAAGCGTCGCCTCGGTCGCATCCGCGAGGCGGAGCTCGACGTTCGCGGGGAGATCGGCCTGCAGGTGTTGGATCATGCGCGGGTCGATCTCGAGCGCGACGACGCGACCTTCGGGGAGCGCCGCTGCGAGGGCGCGCGTCAGCACGCCGGGGCCGGGGCCGATCTCAAGCACGGTCTCCGCGCCCGTGAGGCGTGCGTAGCCGACCTGGCGCTGGACGACGCGCAGGTCCGTGAGGAAGTGCTGGCCCAGGCGCTTTTCGGCACGCGGGGCCTTCACGGGTGGACGACCTCGACGAGTCCGTCGAACCCTCGGTCGAACGTGAGGACCTTCGCGTTCCGCCGTTTCGCATGGGCGACGAGCGTACAGTCCGTGAACGACAGCCGGCGCTCGAAATGGCGTAGATGGATCTCGATCGCCGCTTGAAGGACATCTGCTGGCGTAGACATCATCGGATTCAACGGGCGCTCCGTCGACCCATCGAACAATCTCGCGTATTCTTGGGAGACGCTCTTCCGGCCCACGCGGATCATGAGCACCGTCATCCCCTCGTCCAGGACGAAATCCGTCGAGAACGCTTCGCCGTGCTCTCCACCCCATGCACGTTCCAAGGCGTCGACCGCGCGGGCGTGCAACGGGTCCTCCTGGTTGGCGAAGGCGACGAGAGGCCCGGTGTCGATGACGATCAAGGCCGATCCCCGCCGTAAAGGATCGTGTCGATGTCGGCCGCCGACCACTTGCCATAGTTCCCTTGGATACGCTTCGCGCGGGCGCGGATCTCCTCTCGCGTGAACGGCCTCCAGTCAGCTTCCTCGATGAACGAGGTCTCGTTGCGTTCGACGAAGGCGAGCGCCATGCCCAGCAGCTCCTGGTGCGTCGGGACGCGCCCGTGGACCTTCTCGAACCGCTGCTGGAGCCGCCGCAGCCGGTCCTTGTCGGACTCATCGATGCGGACGGTCGTCGACATCGGCGTCTACTTGTAGACGCGCACGGACATAAGGCTTGTCCCGACGGCCGGACCATGATCACGGCCCGCGGCCTCGGCTAGAGCGTCTTTTCCCTAAGGAGGCTAGCTGCGTTTCCCATCCGGATACGTTGATGTATCCCGCCAGGGAATACAAGCATTGTGACAGCCCGTGTCCAGTTCCGCGAGGACGAGGCCACGGTCGCGTTCGTCGCCTCGCTCGGGCTCAACCCGAACGAGGTCGCGCGCGAGGCGTTCGAACGCGAGGTCCGACGACTGCGGATGCGGCGCAAGTGGGAGAAGCTGCGATCGCTCGACATCCGGCTCACCGGAAGCGTGGTCGACGACATCCGGGAGATGCGGGATTCGCGATGACGGACGTCCTCGTGCTCGATGCGAGCGCCGCGGTCGATGCGATGTGGCGAGAGCGACCGCATTGGGGGCTCGCGCTTGCCGCTCTCCAGGGCTCGCGTGCGACCGTCGCCCCGTCACTCCTCGCGCACGAGATCGCGCACATCGTCCACGTGAAGCGGCGCAGGGATTTCGCCGGCAGCACCGAGGACCGTTCCGAGGTCGTGGCAGGGATCCTCGACGGCGTCGAGCTCGTCGAAGTGGACGTCACGATCGCGCGGCGCGTCGGTGCGCTCGCGGAAGCCGAGCGGATATCCGGGTACGACGCGGCGTACCTCGATGTCGCCGAGTCGCGAGAGGGATCGATGCTCCTGACCCAGGACGGACGCCTCCGAGCGGCCGCGGTCGGTCGGCTTGGCCCGGCTCGTTGCATCGATCTCGACGAGGCGGCCTCGCGGCTCGCGCGCGGCGAAGTGTGATAGGACGGACCGAAAGATCCTACGGCCCGCGCCCGCCGCTGTGCCCGCCAGCGTGCCTGCGGAAGCGCTCCTCTTCCGGCGGCGCGGGGGGTTGCGCGAAGAGGTGGTACTTCTGATTCGGGTCCGTGACCTCGGCCACGACGCGTTGGACGATGAGCTTCTCCGGCGCGTGCAGGGCCTTGACGCGCTCGTCCATCTCCTTGAATCCCTTGAACGCGCCCTTCTTGCGCTCCTCGACGATGGCCCACATGAGCTTCTTTCCGAGGCCGGGCAGGAGCTCGAGCATGTGCATGCGCGTCGTGATGGGCCCCGCCTCGTTGTAGAACCGCAGGAAACGCTCCTCCTGCGCCTTCACGATCTGCTCGATGACGAACGGCATCTCGCTCTGCGCGGCGTGCGTGAGCTCCTCGGGGCGCACGCGGCCGCGGACGTGATCGATGGGGCTCGTGCCCCACGGCTCGGGGTCCTTGCCGAGGTACACGCGATCGCCGACGAGCATGTTGACGCCGGGTCCGCCCGCGGCGGGGGCGGGCTTCGGCACGAGCTCGAGGAGAACGAAATTGCGCTCGCCGATCCCGTACGCGACGGGGTCCTTGCGGCGAGGGTCGTCCGGCCGTCCTCGCGGCAAGTAATCGAGGACGTATGCGTAATCCTCCACCACGCGCGACCCTCCGTCACTTAAGGCTAGCCTTGACGGCGTTGATAATCCTGTCGATGTCCTCGTTCTCGAGGTTCATCCGGTCCTTGGCGAAGATGGCGCGGACGTCGTCGGGGTGTCCCGGGGCGACGTCGACGATCTTGCGACGCTGCCAGTCGTTGAGCCGCGGGATCGCCCTGAGCTCCTCCTCGAGGGCGGCGGCCTTCTCGGGCGAATAGCGCGCGAAGACGGTCGCGTGCGTGAGCGCCAGGTTCTGCTCGTAGGTGAGGTCCTCGCCGCGCGACGATTGCTCGGCCTCGAGGAGCGCCTTGACTTCCGCGACGGTCACGGGGCGGCCCTGTTGCGGTTCGTCGGCGGCGGTGGGCTGCGCGTTCACGGGATCACGCCTTCGTGTTGAGTTTCAGGTGCTCGGGGCGCGTGACGAGGGTCTTCATCTTGCCGCCGACCTGGACGTGCACGACGAAGCTCGTTCCCTGCCGACCGGCGACCGTCCCGGTGAGGCCCTGGAAGCGCGGGTGCGGCATCCCCTTGTGGATGCTCGCGTTGATCTTGATGCCGACCTTGTCGCCCTCCGCGAACTCGCGGAGCGCGTGCGTGACGGGGGGCATGCCCTTCTCCCGGTGCTCCTTGAGGAGCTTGTACCGGCTCTTGCTGCGGAATCCCTTCGACCGGACGACCATGTGTGGTTCACCTTCTTCGACGCGCCTCTACGCCGATCAGGGCGGTGATCCCCTCGGCGTGCCCTTCGCTCCCGCGTCCTCGTACTGCACGTCCAGGACGTCGAGCGTCCGGACGCGCGCCGGGACCCCGAGGAGGCCGGCGAGCGACGGCTGCGTCCTGCCTTCGTCGCCCGACACGAGCTCCTTGATGTAGAGTCCCGCGTCGCCGACGATGACGAGATCCGCGGCCGTTTCCCGCAGCCCCTCGACCGTCACGTCCTGGACCACGCGTTCGCGGACGAGGTCCGCTCGGCGGTGCTCCACGCGCGACGGCGTGCGCTGGGCGATGGCGCGGCCGCGCAATGCCGCGATGGCCTTATTAAGGGTTTCGGCGGCCACGGGCCCGTCGAACTGCACGTGGGCCCGGTACGTCTTGCGTCCGTGGAACTCCTTGACGTGCTGGACCTCGGCCTTGCGGGCGAACCGGAGGCCGTCGACCTCGGCGCGGCCGCTCGCCTCCTGGTTCACGCGGGCCACGAGGGCGGCGAGGTCGAGGGACCGCACCTTCGGGTCCTTCAACTCGAGGACGAACGGTCGGCCGCTCCCGAGCATGCGGGCGTCGATGTCCTCGCGGCCCGCGCCGTGGAACGCGGCCTGCGTGGCGCCGCTCGCTTCGAGCGCGGGTCCCTGCACGAGCTCCTGCACGGAGGTCATGTACTGCTTCCCCGTGCGGCCGCACGTCTCGCAGCCGCGCCCGCGGCAACGTCGGCACGGCCACACGGTCTGGGGGATGCCGCGGTCGAACTTGCGGTACCGCCCATAGAGGAACAGGCCGCCGTGTTGTAGGGTCACGTGGTCGAACCGCGTGTCGACGACCGCGGTCACCTCGGGGTCACGGAACTCCACGTCGATGCCCGGGCGGAGGTGTGCGACGCGCTTGCCGATCTCGCGGTTCAGCTCCGAGTTCGCCGGTTCCGTGTTCTCGCAGCCGAGCTCCGCGGCGAGCGTCTGCTCCCGCGCGAGGACGTCCGCGTCGACCTTCGTGCCGATGAGGTACCTCGTGAACTCGAACGGCGCGAGCGCCTCGGCGGCGACAGCGGCGAGGCGGTCGAGCTCCCCGAAGAGCCCTTCGCAGACGTGGCACGCCGCGGGCTCGACCTCGCCCGCGCCCGTCGCGGCACGCAGCCGCGCGGAGCGCTGCGGGTTCGTGAGGCCTGTCTCGACCTTCCCGAACAGGCGTCCGAGGCAGTGGTCGCACAGGCCGCGGTCTCCCGCGCGACGCGCGCGCTCGACGTTGTCGGGGTCGAGGAGCGCGGGAGGCATGCGGCCGGGCTATTCGCGGCTCCGACATAAGCGTGCCCCCTGCCGAACGGGGCGACGGTCCGTTGCCTCCCGCCAGATCCACACGGAGGAACGGAGGAACGAAGGGCGCGAAGGCTCCGATCCTCCGTTCCTCCGTGTGATCCTGGCGAGCCTCAACGGAACGATCGCGTGGTCAGCGAATCCAGGTTCGCTCCGCTCA
>DATDQL010000435.1:0-4696 GCA_035292305.1 Thermoplasmatota archaeon | reverse complement strand
CCGACGACCGATCCTCTTCGATGGGTAGCTTTCGGTCTCGGGCAGGGTCGACGCCGTGGCGCGACGCGGAATCCTTAAGGTGACGAGTGTTGCCGTTCCCTCGTATGCGTGGCATGGGGTACACGGATTTCCTCCAGCTCGACGCGCCCGCGACGAAGGACGAGCTCGTCTGCACGTTCCGGCTCGAGCAAGATCCTTCGGTCGCGTTCTCGTGGGCGGCCGGCGCGCTCGCCGCGGAATCGTCGATCGGGACGTGGGACCCCGACCTCACGACGATGACGGAGGACGCGCGCAAGCTCGGCGCGCGCGTCGTGAAGCTCGACGAAGCGCGCAAGCTCGCCTGGATCGCCTACCCCGCGGGACTCTTCGAAGCGGGCAACCTCGCGCAGCTCCTCTCGTCCGTCGTCGGCAACGTGTACGGCCTCCGGGAGGTCCGCAAGCTGCGCTTCGTCGACTGCGACTTTCCCGCCGCATACGCGCGCGCGTTCCCCGGCCCGCAGGTCGGGCTCGAGGGCGTGCGGAAGATGACCGGCGTCAAGGACCGCCCCATCCTCGGCACGATCGTGAAGCCGAAGCTCGGCCTCGACGCGGACCGCTGGGCGGAGGCCGCGTACAAGGCGTGGCGCGGCGGCGTGGATTTCGTGAAGGACGACGAGAACCTCACGGACATGGTGTTCAATCGATTCGACGCGCGCGCGGAAAGGGTCCTCCGCCTCAAGCGGAAGGCGGAGGCGGAGACGGGCGAGAAGAAACTCTACTTCTCGAACATCAGCGCGCCCGTGCGGGAGATGAAGCGCCGCGCGGACCTCGTCGTCGGCCTCGGCAACGAGTACGTCATGATCGACATCCTCACCGTGGGCTGGGCCGCCGTGCAGGAGATGCGCGACCACCTCGAGGGCAAAGGCGTCGCGATCCACGCGCACCGCGCGATGCACGGCGCGTTCTCGCGGCTCGACGAGCACGGCATCGACATGCTGCCCGTCTCGAAGTGGGCCCGCCTCGCCGGCTGCGACAATCTCCACGCGGGCACGCTCGGAACGGGCAAGATGTTCACCGAGGGCGGCAAGAGCCACGCGCGGCAGATCTACGACTTCCTCAAGAGCGACTGGCACGGACTCAAGCGCACGATCCCCGTCGCCTCCGGCGGCCTACACCCGGGCGTCATGCCCCAGCTCCTCGAGGCCGCCGGCGGCCCGGATTTCGCGGCGACGGCAGGCGGCGGCGTGCACGGCAACCCGCTCGGGAGCGAAGCCGGCGCGAAGGCGCTGCGCGCCGCCACAGAGGCCGCGGTCCGCGGCGAGGCGCTGGAGGACGCGGCGAAGCGCGTGCCCGAACTCGCGGCCGCTCTCAAGCGATGGGGCACGAAGCCGCCGAGCCAGGTCGAGGACTGACCGCAAGGACGCCTTCGGCCATGGGGAGAAAAAGGAGGAGTAGCGCGGCCGCGTGAGCGGCCGCGCATCCTTGCGCGACTCAGCGGCGGCGGCGCAGGACGAAGGCGACCGCGCCAAGCGTGGCCAGCGCGGAAACGAAGCCGGCCGCGGGCAGGCCCTTCTCCGCCGGGGGCTGCGCTTCTTCGGTCGCGTCGTCCACCGACACCGGCTCGACGATCGCGGACACCGGTACCTCGCCCGTGTACGTGATGCCGAGGTCGTCCGTCGCCTCGATCGTGAGCACGGCCCCGGCACCGATGCCTTCGATGAGCACCGGGCTCGCCTCGAAGGTGAGCGCGAACGGCCGGTTGAACACGGGCCCGAGCTGGCGACCTTCGAGAAGGACGCGGAGCGTCTGGACCGCCGCGTCGGGGTCGACCTCGAACGTGTTCTCGCCGACGGTGAGCACGACCTCCTCAGGGAGGCCGAGGTCGAGCGGCGGCGCCGCGACGACCTCGCGGAACGCGCGCGTCGCGTAGACTCCGTCGTCGGTCTCGAGCGTGACGGTGTACTTGCCGCGCGCCGGGAACGTGTGCGTCGGGGCCGCGTCGTTGGACGAGCCGCCGTCGCCGAAGTTCCAGCGGTACTGGAGGCCCTCGCCATCGATGTCGCTCGACGTCGCGCGGAACCGCACCGCGAGCGTGTCGAGGCGGCAGATCTCGCTGTCGACGCACGCGAAGGCCGAGAAGGGCTCGTGCGCCTTCGGGAGGTACGTCGTGCCGGAGCCGCCCGTGGGGCCGAAGCGCACGACGCCGCCCGCGTCCGGCACCGGGTCCGGCGTGCCGCCGAGGGCGAACGTGGAGAAGCCGGGGACGAACGACGCGACGAGAAGATCGTCGCCGCTCGGGTCGAGGACCATGATGCCGTACGATTCGACGGGGCTGCCGGGGTTCCACCGGTACGTGCGGAACCCGGTGAAGTCGGACACCATGCCGCCCGGGATGCGCCACCCGATCGCCGCGCCCGAGAGCACCCCTTCGGTCGAGTCCAGGGGAAGACCGTCGACGGAGATCGTGATCTGGTAGAAGCCGAGCGCATCCTGGTCGCTCGCGATGCCGAACGGCGCCTCGCCGAGCTCGGTCACGACGAGCGTGACGTCGCCGCCGGGCCACGCCGGGTCGAAGTCGAAGAGGAGCGCGAAGACGAGGCCGCCTTCGGGCAGGAACACGATGACGCGCTGGCCGCCGGTGCGCGGGCCGAGGTCGGCGCCCGCCGACCACGGGTCCTCGCTGATGAGGAAGCCGTCGACGAAGCCGCCGGGGCTCAACGTCTCGACCGTGAACGTCACCGGCGAGCCGTCGAGCGCGCCGCTCGAGGCCTCGACGACGTTGAGGCCGGCCTCGCCGCCGGTCGTGAGGACGACCGAGGCCACGCCGTCGACGTCCGTGTCCGAGGAGGCCGCGGAGAGCTCGCCGCCGCCCGCGAGGACCGCCCAGTCGACCGTGACGCCGGAAACGGGGTTGCCGGCCTGGTCGAGCACGCGCGCGCGCAGGAGCTGGCCGTTGCCGGCGAGCACGCCGACGAAGTCGGCGCCGCCGAACGCCTCGAGGGCGTCCGGGGACGTGACGACGTTCACGTCGAAGAAGGCGAGCGCGACGTTGCCGTGTCCGTCGGTGACGGCGCACGTCACGAGGGTCGTGCCGATCGGGAAGGTCGTGGCCGAGGCCGGGACGCAGTCCGTCGCGCCTTCGCCGTCGACCGCGTCCGTCCAGCCGGGCGCGGAGAAGTCGACGGGCGCGCCGTCTTCGCCCGTCGCGACGACCGTGACGTCGCTTACCGCGTCGATGGCGGGGGCGGTCGTGTCGACGACCGTGACCGTGAAGGACATCTCGTCCGTGAAGCCGGCCGAGTCCTCGGCGTCGCAGGTGACGATCGTCGGCGTGTCGAGCGCGACGAGGGTGCCAGAGACCGGCTCGCACGAGGGCACGATGACGCCGTTGCCGTCCTCGACGTCGCCGACCACGGGGAGCGCGTAGACGGCCGCGGCGCCGGACGCGCCCGTGGCCTCGAACGTCAGGTCCTCGAGCTGCTCGATCACGGGGTTCTCGTTGTCGAGGACCGTGACGGCGAAGAACTCGGAGAGCGCCGCGTTGCCGGCGGTGTCCGTGTCGTCGCAGCGGACGAGGTTGCTGCCGACCGGGAACGCGGAGCCGCTCGCAGGGACGCACGTCGCGTCCTCGTCGCCATCGACGAGGTCGAGGCTGAGGGGCGTGATGTACGCGCCGTAGGCGCAGGCGAAGCCCTCGGCCAACGTGCACGCCGCGTTCTCGGTGAGGAAGAGCGGGATGCCCTGCTGGATGACCGGCGCGGTCTCGTCGCGCACGGAGATGGTGAAGAAGACCGGCGAGGCGGCGTTGCCGGCCGCGTCCGTCGCATCGCACTGGACGAGGACGCTGCCGATGGCGAACACGCCCGACTCGGCGTCGCACGTCGCGACGCCCGCAGAGTCGACCGCGTCGGAGGTCGCCGGGGGCGTGACAACGACGAATGCGCCGTCGGCATCGACCGCTTCCGCGACGACGTCCTCGGGCTGTTCGATCGTGGGACCCGTCGTGTCCTGGACGGTGACGTCGAACGATTCGGTCGCGGCGGCGTTGCCCGCCGTGTCCGTGTAGTCGCAGTTGACGGTGAGCGTCCCGAGCGGGTAGTCTCCCGAAGACTGGTCGCACGTGGAGGCGACCGAGCCGTCCACGAGGTCGGTCGCGAGCGGCGGGACGATGTCCACGTGTGCGCCCGCGGCGCTCGTCGCCTCGACGGGGAAGTCGTCGACGGGGGCGATCGTGGGTGCGGTCGTATCCGTCACGGTCGCGGTGCCGATGACGGGCACGGCACCGTTCCCGGAGCCATCCGTCGCCGTGCAGGTGATCGTGTGGACGCCGACCGCCCTCGGGGTGCCCGAGGCCGGCAGGCAGGAGACCGGCAGGATGCCCGGGAACGCGTTGTCCGTCGCGAAGACAGGCGCGACGTAGGAGATGGGCGTGAGGGGCCCGGTCGCTTCGACCGGGATGTCCGTGACGCCGCCGACGATCACGGGCGCCGTCGTGTCGATGACCGAGATCGTGACGCTCGCGAGGTTCGTGCTCCACGCGCCGTCCGCGTCCCGGACGCGCAGCGAGGCCGTGTGGTCGCCGACCGTCGGAGGGGTAGGCGTCCAGGGGAAGCTCGGGAGCGCCTGTCCGATCGGCGCGGCGCCGTCGAGCGTGAACTCGTAGGAAGAGATGCCGGGGGGAACGGCTGCGTCGGGGTCCGAGGAGCCGACGCCGGAG
>DATDQL010000434.1:0-2061 GCA_035292305.1 Thermoplasmatota archaeon | reverse complement strand
CGGCCGGCCCGTTCGAGAGGCCCGCGAGGTTGAGGTGGTCCGGGTCGACGCCTGTCTCGATGCGGCCGCCGGTGAGGCAGAGCCCGACGGTGCCCTTGCGCTGGCACGGTGGGACCTCCTGCGCCTCGAAGCCGACGTAGCGGTACCGGTACATCGCGACGGTCGTGTTGTCGTGGATGCCCCAGATGGAGATGCGCGGCTGCGGGAGCCCGGGGACGGACGGGAGGTAGCCGTAGAAGTCCGTACCTGCGCGCACGAAGTGCTGGCCCCGCAGCGGCGCGAGGTCGACCTCGGTCCACTCCGTCGGGGGCTTCGGCCCGTTCTCCCTCGTGTCGAAGTACAGGAAGTACAGCCGCTCCCGGTCGAACGGTCTCGGGATCACGAACTGCACCGTGCCGATCGCGTTCTGCGTCGCGTTGAACACTGGGTTGCGCGCTTCCGAGTTCTCGTAGAGCGCGGTCGTGAAGAGGTACGGGATGGAGCCGGCGCGGCCGCTCCCGGCCTCGACGCGGCCGGTCGCCCGATCGTACGCGATGACGCGCACGGTCGCGGGATCGAACGTGAAGGACGACAGGCGGCCGAACTCGTCCATCGGCCAGCCGGTGCGGTTCTCGAGGTTCGTGTCGCGCAGGAGCGACGTGAAGTCGACCTCGACCTGGACGGGGGTCTCGAAGAGGTCGATGCCGGAGGTCACGCCGAACTTCGTGAGCGGGTCGGGGAAGCGCGGGAAGACGGCGAGCGGGACGCGGAAATGCCACCCCGTCGCGTCCGTCGGGCCCCACCACTCGTACGCGACGTTGCGCGCGAGGACGCCTTCCGCCGGGCGCGGACCCTGCGCCTCGACGTACGGGTGCGGGAGCATGAGGAGCGCGAAGGCTGCCGCTACGAGCAGCCTGGAACGTGCTCTGCCCTTCGTCCCCATGGTGTTCCTCAGTCCTTCCGCTTCGACGCTCCGCGGGCGGCGAGCGCGACGGCCGCTACCGCCGCGAGGACCCACAGGACGGACGGCACCGGGACGGCCTCCTCGGCCGCCGCCAGGATCCCGACCTGCCGGCCCACGCGCACGATCTCGAGCCGCGCGTTGTTGGCCTCGTCCACCTCGCGGAGCTCGTTGCCCGGGTCCAGGATGGCCAGGACGACGTGCTCTCCGGAGAAGGAGGTCCAGCGGAACGACACCGTGCGCTCCCCGCCGGCCGCCAGGCCGTCGAGGGTCTCGTAGCCCGCGAGGACGTCGTCGACGTAGAACGCCAACCCGACGGCCTTCGCGCCGATGGCGCCGTCGTTGCGAACGACGGCGGTGAAATTGACGGCCTCCCCGGCCTGGATGCCCACGCGCGGGGCGTAGTCCAGCTCGAGGACGTGGAGATCGCTCTCCGACACCGCGACTTTGAGGACGTCCGTCTTCACGACGCCTCCGCGGGCCGGGTCGCCGCTCGTCGCGGTCAGGCGGACCTCGTGGACGCCGAAGGGCGCGGTGCCGGGAACGAGGACGCGGAGATCCACGTCCTCTTCCTCGCCAGGGTCGAGGACGAGCGCCGGGCGCGAGACCTCGACGGTCCATCCCGCAGGCGCGGTCGCTTCGAGCGTGGCCTCCGAGCGGACGTTGCCCTCGTTCGCGAGCGTGACCTTGCTTTCGACGAGCGACTGCGGCCGCACGGTCGCCCTCGGCTCCGCGAGGTGCGGCACCGCGGCCTGGTAGTCGAGGATCGACACGCCGATGACGGCGCTCGCCTCGACGCCGGCCGCGTCCGTGACCCGCGCGAGCACCTCGTAGATGCCGCGCGGCGTGGACGTCGGCACGTCGAGCACGAGGTCGACCGAGCCTTCCGAGTACGGGTCGACGGCGCCCGCGCTCGGCACGAGCTTCCATCCCGGCGGGAGGTTCCCGCCCGTCACCTGGAGCGTGTCGCGCGAATTGCCGGTGTTGAGGACGCGCAGCGGCACCGTGAGGCGCCCGGGGACGCCCGTCGCCTGCGAGGAGTCGAGCGCGAGGCCGTAGTACGCACGTACGGACATGGTGACGAAGCCGACGCGCGTCTGCGTCGTGTTCTGCGACACGGC
>DATDQL010000433.1:0-2666 GCA_035292305.1 Thermoplasmatota archaeon | reverse complement strand
GCAAGGCGTCCGTCGAAGACCGGAAGACCGAAAGACCAGACTTCCAAGGGTAGGTCTTCCGGTCTTCGACGAACGAGCTGCCGCGAACGACCGGGCCACGCATTGGCCGCGCCCGCGAGGGCCGAGCCAACTACGGAGCCTCGCGCTCGGCCTCAGACTCCCCGTCGGCGTCGCATGACCATCGCCGTCGCGAGCGCGCCGCCCGCGACGAGCAGCATCCCGGGGCCGGGGACGCCCGCCTGCGGCGAGTCCTGGGCGGGGGACGAGGCGGACGAAGGCGCCGAGTTCGCGCTGCTGCGGCTCGTGAGAGGACCGCTCGAAGGTGCCCATGCTCCGCCGCTGTCCGCGCCCCACGTAGGCGCGTCGACGAGCGCCTCCTGCGCCTCGACACCGGGGGCGGCGCGGCCGCGTGGCTCGAGCGTCACGACGAGGCTCGTGAAGTCGGTCACGAACGCGTGCTCGAGCGCGAGCGCCGTGGCCTCGTCCACCCATTCGTCGCGGGCGCCCTCCGCGGAGACGAGCTCCTGCAGGCGTCGGATCTCGGTGTACGCGACGAGGCGGGGGAGGAACCGCGCCCGGGCGGCGTCGTCGACGGCCTCGTGGAATCGATACGTGCGCGGGCCGTCGGGCGCCTGCGCCGTGACCGTGCCCGACACGGCCTCGAGGTCGGGGTCGAACGTCCCGACGACCAGGAGCTCGCTCCCGGCAAAGAGGACGTCCGTCGCATGGTCGTACGGCGTGACGTCTTCGTCGTACGCGATGACGACGTCCTTCAGCACCGGCGCCGCGAGCGTCGTGAGGAAGCGGCGGAGGTCGACCTCGGCGCCTTCCCCCTCAGCGACCCGGAGCGCGACCCCTCCGCCGTCGCGGGCGAGCGCGTGCACCGTGCCCCAATCCGCGTCCGCGCCGAACGCGAGCGCGAACACGCGCGCGCCAAGGGCGTTCGCGTCCTTCGCGAGGTTCCGCAGGCCCTCGCGGTCCGTGACGGAGCCGGCCGTCGGCCGACCGTCCGTGAGGAACACGAGGACGGGAAGGCGCCCTTCGGCCGCGGAGGCGTCGAGCGCCGCGTACGCGCCGAAGCCGCGTCGGATGCCGGCTTCCATGTTCGTGCCGCCGGCCGCGAGGAGGCCGGAGATCTCGTCGCCGGCGGCGCGGCGCGTCGCCGCGTCCGCGCTGCGGAGGCCGTCCCAGGCGGACGACGCGCCGTCGGAGAAGAACGCGATGTGGAGGCGGTCGGCCTCGTCCAGGACGCGCACGACCTGCGTCGCCGCGTCGCGCATCTGGTCGATCTTCAGGCCGCCCATGGAGCCGGACACGTCGAGCACGAGCACGAGGTCGACCGGGAGCTCCGAAGCGTCCGCGGGCGCGCGGAAGCGGTGCGCGAAGTAGCCGATGCCGTCCTCGACGGCGACCGCGAGCGAGCCGCCGTCGTCGGTTGGCGGGAGCGAGTAGCTCGCGTTCAGGATCGTGCGGTCCTCGAGACCGCGCGGCGCGACCGCGTGGTGGAGCCTCCACGCGCCGTCGTCGACGGTCACGTCGGCCGTCGGCTCGCCCCAGAGGGCGGTGATGCCGTCGGAATGGCGCACGAGGACGTCGAAGTCGGCGCCGGTGTCCCGCCCGAAGCCGGACACGGGCACTTCGAGCGGAAGGTGGTAGACGCCCTCCTCAGCGACGAGGTACGTCTCGTACGTCAGGGTCGCGCGGACGTTCGTCGCCTCCGCGACGTTGATGAGGAACGCGTACACGGACGAGCCGCGGCGCTTCTCGACGAGGCCGCCGGTCTCCTGCGCCGCCTTCTGGCGCTCGTACTCGGCGCGCGCCTCGTCGCGACCCTTCACCGTCGCTTCGTGCACGATGCCGTCGCGTTCGATCGTGAGGCCGCTGACGAACGCGCTGTCGGGCACTTCGACGCGGAAGGGGAACTCGGGGTCCGGGCCCCGGTTCGCGATGTCCGCGATGACGCGGACGACGGCCCAGTTGTCCTGGACGAGCGCGTCGACCGTCGTGTGCACGGTCCATACGCTCGGCGGAGGCATCGGTTCGCTCGCGAGGGCGGTCGGCAGGAGGGTCGGCAGGAGCAGGAGGAATCCGAGGGCACACGTGGTTGGCCGCATGCGTCCGACGCCGACCCGAGGACGGAAAAAGGCGCTTCGGGGGTTTGGCCGGCCCCGAACCCGTTCCTCTCCCTCAAGGCGTCCCGGTCGCCTCGTCGACGCGCCACTCGGGAGGACATTCGCGCCTCGGCTTCCGCATCGGGGCCAGGTTCGCGGCGTGCGCGAGCATCGCGAGCCCGAGCAAGGCGCCGCCCGGGAGGCGGAGCGCGGGCGCGACGTGCGCGCTCGCCACGAGCACGGCCCCGCCGAGCGCGGCAGCGAGCGCGATCCACGGCGCGCCTCGCCGGCTCCACGGCACCTGGTTCACCGCGACCGGGGCGAGCGCGTACGTGAGGCCCGCGAGCAGCATGCCGCCGCCGAGCGCCTGTTGCGCGAGGAACGCGGGCGCCGTCGCGCCGTCGCCGCGGACGAGCGCGGTCGCCGGCCCCACGACGAGGAACGCCGCGCCTGCGAGAAGGAGCGGGGCCGCGGCGCGCGCCTGGAGACCTGCTGGGCGGTGTGCAAGGCAGCGGACGACGACCGCGAGGAACGCGAGAGCGCCCGCGAACGCCA
>DATDQL010000432.1:0-9450 GCA_035292305.1 Thermoplasmatota archaeon | reverse complement strand
GGAAGAATGCCTCAGGGATGCACGCCGGCACCTCGGGGCGCGAGCTGGCGAGAACGACGTCCGCCGCGCCGCGAACCGCCTCTTCGTGCGCCGTTGCATGACGCATGCCGCATGGTCGCGGCGTGAGGCCGCGGCCGGGCGAGGCGGGCTCACCGCCGCGAGCGCAGCGCACATCGCAGTGCTGCGGAGGGCGATCGTAGCATAGCCGCGCTCGATCGTGCCCGAGAGCCCTATCTTGCGTCCGGATCGATCCGTCCGCGCGGCACGTTCGATCCGCGCCCGGAGAACCCTCGCAACGCCTCCGGCGCCCCACCCCGCGCGAGTCCCATCGCGAGGAAGGCCTCGCCCATGCCCCCCGGCAGGAACAGCGTCTTCGCCTGGAGGTGCGCGGTCCAGTCGCCCTTCTTCTGCGCCTCCTCGAGCTCGTCCAGGATCCCGAGCTCGGTGAGCAGTGTGCCCTGCTTCACGAGCCCGAGCGGCGTCCAGCCCGCGGACTCCGCGGCTCGAACGGCGGCCGTGAAGTCCACGCTCGCGGTGAGGTCCGCTTCGCCCGGGGCATGGTCGAGCGGTCCGCCAGGACGGTGCGCGCGGTAGGACCGCACGCTGCCGCGCGGCCGGCCCGCGCGGACCGCGGGCGCTTCCTCGCCGTAGTCGAGGAACACCGCGTACCCGCGCGGGACGGCCTCCGCCGCCTCCGCGAAGAACGCCGGGAGGCCGGCGGGCAGGTCCGCCTCTTCGCCCTCCTCGAGCGGCGCCGTGAGCGCGGAGGCGGCCTTGCCCTCGGGCGTCGGCGGGCCCTCCACGTCGCGGAACGCGCCGCCTTCGACGGTGACGTAGACCTCGCGGAGGGCTCCGTGGTGCCCGCCGCGGAGCCGGTGCACGGGGAGGGCGTCGAGCACTTCGTTCGCGAGGACGAGGTGCGCGGGGGCCGCGTCCGCGGGGCGCGCGACGACCGTGAGCCCGCGCGCGCGCTGCCGCGCCGCGAGGCCGGGGCTCGGCTCGGCGACGACGATGCGCGCATCGGGGAGGCTCTCCGCGAGCCGCGCGGCGAGGTCGCCGGATCCGCCGCCGAGCTCGAGGAGCGTGAACTCCTCCGGATCGCCGAGCCGGAGGCGCGCGTCGCGCGCGAGGCGCGCGAGGCACGCGGCGAACGGCCCGAGGTCGCTCGCGGTGTAGAAGTCGGCGCCTTCGCCGCCGGGTACGTTCCCGCGCGCGTAATACCCTCCGTCGCCGTAGAGCGCCTCGCGCATGAACTCCGCGAACGGGATCGGCCCGTCGGCGCGGATGCGGGCGAGGAGGCGCTCGGCGGGGGTCACGCGCGCTGCATGGCGCACTCGGGATAACCCTTGCCGGCCGACGTTCCTTCGCCGCTCGGTCGCGAGACTGCCACAAAGCCTTCTTCCCGGAGCGCGTCTCGGGGCCGCGTGCGGGTCGGTCCCCTCCTCGCAGCGCTCGTCGTGCTCGCCGGATGCGCATCGCCGTCGGACCCGCCGGCCGGCGACGGCCCCGCCGCGGACGGGGCGGCCGCGGGCGCGGGGAGCGGGGGCGCGGCGGGCGACGGCGCGGCGGGAGACGCGTCGCCACCGAGCCCGCCTCCCGGAGCGCGACCCGACTGGGTCGCGGGGCAGTGGTGGACGTGGGAGGTCTCGTCCACGACGCGCCCGGCAACGAAGGTCACGACCGTCGTCGCCGAAGCGACGGGCGACGGGTACCGCGTCGGCCTCGTGGACCCCGAGGCGCTCGTCATCGCGCTCACGACGCATGTCGTGCCGGTGGGGGATGTCGCGCGGGACGACCTCTCGTGGGACGCGCACGGCTCGCCCGTGGCCCTCTTCGACTTCCCGCTCGCCGACGGTAAGTCGTGGACGACCGACCTCTGGTTCGCGCCGGGG
Organism: Thermoplasmatota archaeon; assembly: GCA_035292305.1. Taxonomy (GTDB): domain Archaea; phylum Thermoplasmatota; class SW-10-69-26; order JACQPN01; family JAJPHT01; genus DATDQL01. The sequence goes on along the minus strand of DATDQL010000432.1, from coordinate 7,558 downwards.
GTCGCCGTCTCCGCGCGCGCCGCCGAGGTGCCGGGGCCCGCGGGGCCCGAGCCCGGCTTCGCGATCGTCGGCGTCGGGCCTGGCGAGCTCGTGCAGTTCCGCGCGAACTGGTCCTCGGCGCGGCAGTCGCTCGTGTCCCTGGACCTGTACTTCGGAGCGCCGCAGCCGTTCGATTCCGTTCGCCTCGTCGACCAGGGCGTCGGACACACCGGCGCCGTGCAGGTCCCGACCGTGCAGAGCCCCGTGCGGACGAGCACGACCCTCGGCGCCGTGCCACCTGGAGGGGCCCCGCCGCCGCCGGGTCGCGCCGCGTTCCCGGTCGCGACCGGAGCGACGTCCGTGATCTTCGCCTGTTTCCTCGGAGGCGCACCCGGACTCTATTCGGCCGTTGCGACGCCTCCGACGGGCGACCCCGCGCGCTGCTCCAACGAGAACGCGCCCGCGGACGTCGGGTTCGTCGAGCAGACGTTCGTGCTCGCGGCAAGCGCGGGCGAGTGGAACGTCGCGTACGCGGCGGGTGGGCAGGGCGTCACGTTCGTCGAGGCGTTCGTCGTCACCATGGACGAGGCGCAGCCGGGCTGACTCAGCGCGACAGCTGGCTCGGCAGCCGGACGGGGCTCCCGTGCTCGTGCATGTTGTGCTGGTCGAGGAGGATCGCGCTCGCGAACTCGGCTGCGCAGACCCCGCACCGGAAGACCGCCATGCGGAAGGGAGGGCAGGCGACGTGCTTGAGGCCCGTCGCGGAAGGTTCTTGGTGAAGCGCTGGCGACCCGTCGCTCGAGGAGCGCGGCTCGCTGCGCTCGCCGCTCGGGGCGCTCGCTTCGCTCGCGCCGAGGCAACGCGTCAAGCCGTCGGCTTCTTCAGGTGATGCATCCGCGCGTGGTAGGCGGCGAGGTCGGTCGTGCGCAACCCTTTCTTCTTCATCCGCGCGATGGCGTGCGTCGCCGCCGTCGCCGCCTGCAGCGTCGTGAGGAACGGGATGTCGAGCTCGACCGCGAGGCGCCGCATCATGTACCCGTCGCGGCGCGCGCCGCGCGAGAGCGTCGGCGTGTTGACGACGAGGCGGATCTCGCCGCGCCGCATGAGGTCGATCGCGTCGGGGCTCCTCTTCTCCCAGATGCGCCAGACCGTGTCGCACGCGACGCCGAACTCGCGCAGGTGCGCGGCAGTGCCGGGGGTCGCGACGATGCGGAAGCCGAGGTCGACGAGCTTCTGCGCGACGGGCAGGATCTTGTTCTTGTCCTCGTCGCGGATGGAAAGATACACCGTCCCTTCGAGGGGCAGGCGGACGTACGCCGCCTGCATGGCCTTGAAATAGGCCGCGTCGAAGTCGTCGTCGAGGCCCATGACCTCGCCCGTGCTCTTCATCTCCGGGGTGAGGATCGAATCGATCCCCGGGAGCTTGAGGAAGGGGAACACCGGCGCCTTCACCGCGACGTGCGGCATCGTCGGCTCGACGACGTGCTGGTCACGGAGAAGCGTGCCGAGGATCGCGCGCGTCGCGATGCGCGCCAGCGGGAGGCCGATCGCCTTCGAGACGAACGGCACCGTGCGGCTCGCGCGCGGGTTCGCCTCGAGGATGTACACCTCCTTGTCCTTCACGGCGAACTGGAAGTTGACGAGGCCGACGACCCCGAGCGCCTTCGAGATCCGCTTCGCGTAGAGGCGCAGGATGTCCTGCGTCTCCGCCGACAAGGACTGCGGCGGCATGACCGCCGTCGCGTCGCCGGAGTGCACGCCCGCCTCCTCGATGTGCTCCTGGATCCCGCCGACGAGCACGTCCTCGCCGTCGCACACGCAGTCGATGTCGATCTCGACGGCGTTCGTGAGGTACTTGTCGACAAGGACCGGGTGTTTCTTGGAGGCCTTCACGGCCTCGCGCATGTAGTCCTTGAGGTCCTCCTCGTCGTACACGATCTCCATGCCGCGGCCGCCGAGGACGTAGCTCGGTCGCACGAGGACCGGGTAGCCGATCTTCGATGCCACGTCGCGGACCTCCTCGAAGCTGTGGCCCGTGCCGCTCTTCGGCTGCGGGATGCGGAGGCGGTCCATGAGGTCGGCGAACTTGCGGCGGTCCTCCGCGAGGTCCATCGAGTCGGCGGACGTGCCGAGGAGCTTGGTCCGAAGCCACGGGCGCCGCCCGAGTGCGGCCTGCAGCGGCAGCGCGAGGTTCACGCTCGTCTGCCCGCCGAACTGGAGGATGACGCCGTCGGGATCCTCGCGTTCGAGGATGTCGAGAACGTTCTCGAGCACGAGCGGCTCGAAGTAGAGCTTGTCCGAGATGCCGGCGTCCGTCGAGACCGTCTCCGGGTTGTTGTTGATGACGATCGCCTCGAACCCGGCGCCGGCCGCGTCCTCGGCGCGCGATGCGCGGAGCTCCTTGACCGCATGCACGACGCAGTAGTCGAACTCGATGCCCTGTCCGATGCGGATGGGACCGCCGCCGAGGATGACGACCTTGCGCCGCGCGGAGCGTGGCGCCTCCTCGACCTTCGAAGCGGCCGAAGGCGCCTCGAACGTCGAGTAGAGGTAGGGCGTCGAGGCCGCGAACTCCGCCGCGCACGTGTCGACCATGTTGAAGCGAGGGACGACCCCGAGGTGCCGGCGCGCGAGCGCCACGTCGTCCTCGGTGACGCCCCACCATTCCGCGAGCAGACCGTCCGCGAACCCGAGCGCCTTCGCAAAGCGGAGGGCGTCGAGAAGCTCCGCGCATTGGATGCCGACGCCGCGCGTCTCGATGACGCGCGCGACCATCGCGCGCTTGTCCTCTGCGTCGGCGCAGAGCCCCGGCTCGGCCGCGACGATGCGCCGGATCTTCTCGACGAACCACGGGTCGACGGCGCCTGCCGCGCAGACGCGGTCGACGTCCCAGCCCTGCCGGAGCGCCTGCGCGACGAAGTAGAGGCGTTCGTTCGTCGGCCGGCGCAGCTCCTCGTCGATGGCCTCGTCCGTCGGCTTCTCGGCCTTCGTCCACTCGAGCCCCCAGCGGTCGATCTCGAGCGAGCGGACCGCTTTTTGCAGGGATTCCTCGAACGTCCGGCCGATGCCCATGACCTCGCCGGTGCTCTTCATCTGCGTGCCGACGCGGCGGTCGACGGTGCGGAACTTGTCGAACGGCCAGCGCGGAATCTTGGTGATGATGTAATCGAGCGCCGGCTCGAAGCTCGCGGGCGTCGTCCGCGTGACGCTGTTCGGGATCTCGTCGAGCCGCATCCCGATCGCGATCTTCGCGGCGACGCGCGCGATCGGGTAGCCCGTCGCCTTCGACGCGAGCGCGGAGGAGCGGGAGACGCGCGGGTTCACCTCGATGACGCGGTAGTCCCCCGTCCCGTGGTGGAACGCGAACTGCACGTTGCACCCGCCCTCGATGCGAAGGGCGCGGATGATGCGGATGGCGGCGGTGCGAAGAAGCTGGTGGTCGTGGTCGGAGAGGGTCTGCGCCGGGGCGACGACGATGGACTCCCCCGTGTGGATCCCCATCGCGTCGAAGTTCTCCATGTTGCAGATGATGATGCAGTTGTCCGCGCCGTCGCGCATGACCTCGTACTCGAACTCCTTCCAGCCGAGCACGGATTCTTCGATGAGCACCTGCCGCGTCCGCGAGTACACGAGGCCGCGGCCGACGATCTCGTCGAGCTCCGCGTCGTCGTACGCGACGCCGCCGCCCGTGCCGCCAAGCGTGTACGCGGGGCGGACGAGGACGGGGTAGCTGAGGCCGAGGCGCGCGATGACGTCCTTCGCCTCCTTCAGGGAGTGCGCGACGTCGGCTTTCGGGACGGGCTCGCCGATCGATTCCATCGCCTTCTTGAAGAGGTCGCGGTCCTCGGCCTTCTGGATGGACTCGAGCTTCGTCCCGAGGAGCTCGCATCCGTGCTTCGAGAGCGCGCCGCTCTCGGCGAGCTCGGATGCGAGGTTGAGCGCGGTCTGGCCTCCCATTCCGGCGAGGAGGCCGTGCGGCTTCTCGCGCGCGAGGATCTGCTCGATCGTCGCGACGTTCAACGGCTCCACGTAGACGCGGTCCGCCATCTCCGTGTCCGTCTGGATCGTCGCGGGGTTCGAGTTGACGATGACGACCTCGTAGCCTTCTTCGCGGAGAGCCATCGCGGCCTGCGAGCCCGAGAAGTCGAACTCGGCCGCTTGACCGATGACGATCGGCCCCGAGCCGATGAGGAGGATCTTCCGGATGTCCGTGCGCTTGGGCAAGGGGTCGGACCTTCCGGCCATACCTGGCCACCGTATTTGAGGGTTTTCCGGCGCGACCGAGGACGCGAACGGATACGGGACGGACGCGGCGCGCTCTGTCCTGGATGCGACAGGCGCGCCCGTCCGCACGGTCAAGGGAGCGACGCCAAAGCACAAGAGGGAAGGCGGGGCTGGCGAGGACCATGCGCGCGCCGTTCACGCTCGTCGCCCTCCTCCTCGCCGGTTGTCTCGCGCCGGCCTCCGACGTCCTCCCGATCGGCGCGCCGGGCGCGGCCGACGAGGTCGCGCGCGCCGTCGCGTACCTCGGCGACGGCGGGGCGGCGCCGCTCCCGGAGAGGCTCGGCGAGGCGACGTACGTGCTCACCGGCCACAAGGGGGGCGAGCCCAACATAGGGGTCTCCGCGAAAGGATCCGTCTTCGCGACCGCGGGTGACGAGGTCCTCCGAAGCCGCGACCTCGGCGCGACGTGGGAGACCGTGTACGGCTTCGGTCTCGAAGGCAAGGGCGCGCCGGTCGACCCGATCCGCAACTCCGACCCGATGCTGTGGATCGACCCGGTCACGGACATCATCTACGACGACCCGATGTGGCCGGCGCTCCTGTGCTCTTCGCTCGTGTCGAGCAAGGACGACGGCGACACGTGGTTCGAGCGCCACGGCGTGTGCAGCCCGCCTCCGATGGACCACCAGCGCCTCGGCTCCGGCATCCCCGGCCCCAAGCCGCCGGCGATGGCCGGGAAGCTGCACCCGACCGTGCTCTACCAGTGCTACAACCAGGTCGCGACCTCGGTCTGCCTCGCGAGCTTCGACGGCGGCGTCGACTGGGCCTACCACACGGTCGTCGCGAGCCCGAAGGACGGGTGCGCCGGGACGACCGGCTCGCCCCGCGCGGGGCCGGACGGCACCGTGGCCGTCGCCATGTGGTGCGACAACCCCCCGCTTGCCGCGTTCAGCGAGGACAACGGCTTGACCTGGCGCGTGAGCGCGCTGCCCGACGTCGAGGGCGCCGGATGGGGTGACCCGTCGATCGCGTGGACGCCCGACGGGACCGTGTACGTCTCCTACAGCGACGGCGACTGGGGTCAGTACCTCGCGCGGAGCTCGGACGAGGGCGCGACGTGGGAAGGCCCGTGGCCGCTCGTCCCCGCGGACTTCGGCTCCGCCGTGTTCGGGGCCATCGTCGCCGGCGCGGACGGGGAGCTCGGTGCGATCACGATCTCGACGCGCGACGCCGTGGACGACCCGAGCGACGCCGACGACGAGACGCGGTGGCACGCGTTCATCACCACGACCGAGGACGCGGACGCGGCGAACCCGACGTTCGTGACGCGCCAGGTCACGCCCGACGAAGACCCCGTCCAGATCGGATGCGTTTCGACTCGGGGCTTCGAAGTGGCAGGGCTTCCGTGTCGAAACATGGCCGATTTCATTGACGCTGCGGTTGCGCCCGACGGCACGTTCTTCGGGGTCTACACCGAAGGGTGCACCGAGGGCTGCGCGGGCAACGCCGACGCGAAGCCCGACGACAGCCGCGATCGCCAGGTCGCCATCGTGCGCCTCGACGGGTGGAGCTTGTACTGAGCGGCGAGACGTTCCGTGGACCGGGATGACTCGGTCGAAGAGACCAAGAGACGAAGAGACGAAGGCTTCGTCCCTTGGCCTCCTCGTCCCTTCAGTTGCTGCGCCATGACCTGCCGTTCCTCAACACGAGCACCGCGAGGCTCATCCGACCCCATACCCTCTCGCCGCTCGTGGGGACGCGAGTCGCCGAGCACGACGTCGGGAACCACCCGGCCGCCGAGCGATTCAGCCTCGCCACGCACGCGCTCGGCGCCGTGCTCGCGCTCGTCGGCATGCTCTGGCTCGTCGGACGCTCCGAAGGCGTCGTCGCGTCGGTGGCCTACGCCGTGTACGGCGCGAGCCTCGTGGTCCTCTTCGCCGCGAGCGCCCTGCACCATGCGATCCCCCGCGCGGGCCCGCACGGCGACCGCTTGCGCCGCCTTGACCACGTGTCCATCTATCTCTTCATCGCCGGCACGTACACGCCCGTGTGCTTGCTCGCGCTCCCGCGCGGAGTCGGCGTCCCCATGCTCGTCGCCGTGTGGGCGTTCGGCGTCGTCGGCATCGCGCTGAAGCTCCTGCGGCCGTTCACGTCGCGATGGGTCTCGATCGCGCTCTATGTCGGCATGGGCTGGACCGCGGTCTTCGGCGCCGTTCCCGTCGCGCAGGTCTTCCCGCTCGAAGGCATCCTGCTCCTCGCGGGCGGCGGCGTCGTGTACACGCTCGGCGCGTTCGTATACGCGGCGAAGCGGCCCGACCCGTGGCCTGAGTCCGTCGGCTCGCACGGCGTGTGGCACCTCCTCGTCCTCGCCGGCGCGGCGCTGCAGTTCGCGTTCATCGCGCGGTACGTGCCGGCCGGATGAGCACCCCGGACGAAACGTTGATGAAGAATGACAGCACATGACGATGCATGACGGCCACGATCTCGATCCCGGAGCGCGTCCGAGACCGCCTCAAGACGTACGGCCACGCGGGGACGACGTACGAGGCGATCCTCACGCGCCTCATGGACCGTGTCGAGCGCGAAGACTTCGTCCGCGAGCTCCGCAAGCAGTACGCGACGACCCCGCGACGCGACTACGTGGACCTCGAGGACCTGTGACGCGAGCGCCGGGGCGTGGCATGGAGTGCCGAAGGCACGCAATGCCACGAGCGACGCGGGCCCGCAGCACGTCGGGATCGTGCCGCGGCCTCGGCTGCGGCACGACTCACCGCGCCAGGGGGCGCGGTGTGGCGAGCGACGGAGGAGCGAGGACGGTGTGAAGCTCCTCCTCGACGCGCGGCATGCGGTCCCCGTACTTCGTGCGCTCCCTCCGGCGCAGGTGCGTCGGCTCAAGGCCGCCCTGCGACTCCTCGGTCAAGACGCGAGCGGCGTCACGAACCGTCTCGACGTGAAGCGCCTCGACACCGAGGCTGGGCAGCCGATGTACCGGCTGCGCGTGGGCGAGTGGCGGGTCGCCTTCACGGTGGAGGAGGCCGTCGTCGTGCTGCGCATCTTCCACCGCAAGGACGGCTACGGGTGGCTCGCTGACATGGAGTGAAACCGCATGACCTCCGTGGCCTTGGAGCGGCGCGTCATCTTGGTTCAACTGGAATGACCTTGCTCAAGAGACCAAGAGACGAAGAGGCCTTGGCTCGAAAGTCCGAAGTCTCGCGGGGGCGAACAAGGCGCGACCTCCGATCCTTCGTTCCTCCGTTCCTCCGGGTGAAACTGGCGGGAGGCAACGGACCGGTTGGCGCCCGCCAGGAAAACCCGGAGGAACGGAGGCTCGGAGCGACGGAGTTTCGAGCCAACG
>DATDQL010000431.1:0-2155 GCA_035292305.1 Thermoplasmatota archaeon | reverse complement strand
AGCTGCGGCGCGCGCCGTCACGCGCTCCAACCTCGTCAAGACCGCCGTGCACGGAAAGGACCCGAACTGGGGCCGCATCTTCGCCGCGGCCGGCTGCTCGGGCGCGAAGTTCGACCCGAACGTCGCCGACCTCTACATCGGAACGGACGCGAGCCGCGCGAAGGTCGTCGAGAACGGCGTCCCCGTCGAAGGCGTCGACTACGCCGACATCTCGCGCTGGATGGGCGGCGAGAAGGTCGTGTTCGTCGTGGACCTCAAGGCCGGCGGCGCGAGCGCGACCGCCTGGGGCTGCGACATGGGCGAGGAATACGTGAAGATCAACGCGAGCTACACGACGTGAGTCCCCTGCCCCGCCCCAAGACCGCCCGCTACGGCCCGAAGGACCGATACGACCCGCCGCCGGCCGCGGGGTTCTGCATCAGCGTGTTCGCGGTGCTGCGCCGCCGCGGGAAGCTCCTCGCGGGACGAGCGCGCATGGGCCCGCGGTGGCGCGACGAGTGGCTGCCGTCGATCCGCTCGTACGCGCCCGCCGAGCAGCGGGAGGTGGCCGCACAGTGGCGTCTTCCCGGAGCGTACCTCCTCGAGGGCGAGCACCCGGAACGCGCGCTCGCGCGGGTGATGCGGACGCAGCTCGGCATCCGAGCATACCGGATCAAGTCCCTCAGCGTCGGCTCTTGGACCGCGAAAAGCGACTGGTACCCTGGGCACAGGCACTGGGACCTCGGCTTCGTGTACGAGGTCGCGGCCGAGCCGGCGAAGCGCACGCCGCGGTGGTGGGAGGAACTCGACTGGTTCGGCCCTGCGGATCTCCGGAAGCTGGACTTCGGCTGGAGCGACGACCTCGTGCGTGAGCTCGCGCCCACGCCCCCACGGAGGAAGCGACGTTGACGGGCTTCGGCTCCGGCCCGATCGTCGTGAAGCTCGGCGGCCGCACGTTCGAGGACGCGACCGCGAGGCGCCGCCTCGCCGGCGACATCGCGTGGCTCTCGCGCGCAGGCGCGCACCCCATCGTCGTTCACGGCGGCGGCGCGCGCATCACGGCCGAGCTCGCGGCGACCGGGATGGAGGCGAGGTTCGTCCGCGGCCTCCGCATCACGGGCCCGGACGTCATGGCGGTCGTCGAACGCGTCCTCACCCTCCTCGGAAAGGAGCTCGCGCAGGAGATCACCGACGCGGGAGCCCCGGCCCTCTCGCTGACGGGTCGTGACGCAGGGTTGCTGCGCGGCGAAGCGAAGGATCGCGAGCTCGGACGCGTCGGCGACGTCGTCGGCGTCAACTCGAGCGCCATCCGACGGCTCACGGACCTCTTCGTCCCCGTGATCGCCCCCGTGGCGGTGGACCGCGACGGCCCCCTCAACGTCAACGCCGACGAGGCCGCCGCCGCGGTCGCGCGCGCCCTCCAGGCCCGCGCCCTCATCCTCATGACCGACGTCGACGGAGTCCTCGACCCCGATGACCAGCTCCTCCCGCACCTTGCCGCCGCCGAGGCCCGCGGCCTCATCGCAAGCGGCGTCGCGAAGGGCGGCATGATCCCGAAGATCGAAGGAGCGCTCGCGACCCTGGCCGCGGGCGTCGGCGCCGTCCACATCGTGAACGGCGCCACGGAGACCGTCCTCCGCGACCTCGCCGAGGGGCGCGCGGCCGGAACGACGTTCGTCCCGTGACGGCGAGGTCGGAAAGCCGACGCGCACCCTTCACGCTCCCTTCACTCAGACAGCCGTCGATCTCCCTCTCGCTGCACGGACCCGTGGAACGTTGCACGCGAACGTGGAGCGGTCGGACACGGTCCGCGCGAAAAACCGAACGGGCCCCTGACGTTCCCCTTGGCGTCCCTCGAGGCGCGCGAATCGATAGAGAGACTCGCGCGCAAAATGCGCGCGCGTCGAGCGCCCTCGCCGCGCCCGAGGCGCGCGAATCTACAGAGAGATTCGCGCGCAAAATGCGCGCGCCTCCGCCGTCCCGCGGACCGCGGCTCCGAGAGCAGGGAGCCGCCACATGGATGGAACGGGGCGATCGCGAGATCGCGATCGGTCGAGGAGACGGCCGGGAGCAATCGGGTCGGCGGCGCGGTGGCCTCGCGCCGTGGATCGGCCCGGGGGGCGATGGGGGCCGACGGCTCCAACGCGTTCCAGGATCGATAGGTGGCCTGGCCCTC
>DATDQL010000430.1:0-4907 GCA_035292305.1 Thermoplasmatota archaeon | reverse complement strand
TGCCGGCAGCGGACGCGTACCGCCTCGCCGTCGGACTCGCTGAAGATGTCGTAGCCGCCGCAGGACGTGCAGAGGAACTTCTCGTGGCGCTGGCGGACGGGCTTCGTCCGCTGCGCGACGGGGGCGGTCGCGGCGGCCTCGTCGACGCGCGTGCGGGCAGGACCGACGTGAGGCCGTGTGTGCGGGCCCTCGGGCTGAGGCGCCTCTTCGTAGACCTCCGCCGGGCCCTGGGAGACCGCCCCGCGGGGGTGAGGGGGCGCCTGCATCGTGGCCGGCGCGTGCGTCGTGGAGGTCGGCGAGGACGGCGGCCCCGCGGGGCCGGTGCGGCCGCTCGTGGGTGCGGGGGCGGGAGCGCCTTCGGCGCCACCGTCCTCGTCCTCGGGGGCGGTCTCCTCCCACAGCCGGTGGAACTCCGCGGTGAGCCGGTCACGTCGGCCGGCGTCGTCGCCGATCCACGACCGCACCTTCGGCATCGACAGGACCGCGACGAGCGCCTCGTCGGGGTGGAGATGTCGGTTGCGGATGACGAAGTCCCGCAGCGTCTCGCTCTCGGCCATGGGGTTCACACGACGCGCGTCACGTTACGGTAGGCCTGACCGAGGGTCCGGTACGCGATCCAGCCGAGCGAGAGCGCGAACACGCCGCCGGCGATGGGGACCCTGAGGAGGATCCCCGGGTAGGTCGCGAGCAGGTCGCCTCCGTACTCGGTCGCTCTCCCGAGGAAATAGAGGTCGGACCCGAGGAAGAGCGCGCCGACGACGAGGAGGCCGAAGGCCGCGACGTCCATGTAGAACATCCGGAGCGCCATCTTGCGTGGATCGAGGACGCGGACGGGCTCTTTCATGGAGACCTGCGGTCGGCCACGTGGGCCCCCGCTCGTCAATGTTTCGCTTTCGCCGAGGGCCCATGGTGGCCGATTCTCCCTTCGACGCGACGCCGCGCGGGGCGCGACGCCTTATATAGCCACGGGCTGGTCCTTTGCGCGACGCCCTTGATCGTGACGTTCGCGCACCACAAGGGCGGCACCGGGAAGACGACGGCCTGCATCAACGTCGCCGGCGCCGCCGCCCGCACGGGGGCCCGGGTCCTCGTCGTGGACATGGATCCTCAAGCGAACGCGACGGCGGGTCTCGGGATCGACGTGTCTTCCGTGTCCCGCTCGCTCGCAGACGTCCTCGCCGGCGCCGCGCCGCTCTCCGATGTCATCCTCGAGACGGACTCGCGCATCCACGTCGCGCCCGCGACGCTCGACCTCGCCGGCGCCGAGCCGTACCTCTACCAGCTCGCGTCGGGACGCCTGGAGCGCCTGCGCACGGTGCTCCGCCCCGTCGCCGCACGCTACGACCACGTGCTCGTCGACTCGCCGCCGGGCGCGGGCGTCCTCGCGCTCAACTGCCTCGCTGCCGCCGAACGCGTCGTCGTCCCGCTCGACGCCGGCGTGTTCGCGCTCGAGGACCTCTCCGCGCTCACGACGCTCCTCGAAGAGGTAGCTCGTGCGACGGGGCGCCGACCCCTCTCCGACGTCGCCGTCGTGTCCCGCGCGGATCGCCCGCGCATCCTCGACGTGCTCCTCGGAAGGCCGGATCCCGTCCGCGAGGTCGTCGAGGAGCTGACGCGGCGCTTCCGCGCCGTGCACGTCGTTCCGACCGATCGCGCGGTCTTCGAATCGCACCGTCGCGGGCTCCCGCTGCTCGAGGTCGCGCCGCGTTCGCCGGCCGGCCTCGCCTACGAGACCGTCGCCGAGGATGTCCTGGACCATGGTGGAGATCGAGCGTAGGCCGGCGCGGCCCGTCGCGCGCAGGACCGCCGCGGGGGCGGAGGCGAAGCCCGCGGCCGCCATCGACCTCAGCACGCTCTTCGCAGAGGAGTCGCCGCGCCCGATCGCCGTGCTCGACGCCGAGATGGTCGTGCGCTGGGCGAACCGCGCGTTCCGCTCGCTCGTCGGCACGGACGCGCTCGGTCAGCCCATCGCGAAGTGGGCGCCCGAGTCACCCGGGTTCCTCGACGGGCTCCCTCCCGACCGCCCGGCCCACCGCCGGATGACGTTCCACGGAAAGGACGCGACGATGGAGGCGTTCCGCGCTCGCGACCACGCCGTCGGCCGCTGGTGCGTGGCCGTGGACGACGACCCGGCCGCGCCGCGCGACATGCGCGACGCCACGGCGCGCGTCTCCCGGGCCGCGCAGTCCGTCGCGCGCTCCGCGCTCGGTCTGTCCGGATCGTCCGAGGAGATCCTCGAGTCGATGCGGCGCATCGCGGCGGGCGCGACCGAGCAGGCCGCGCGCGTCGAGGAAACCGTCCGCACCGCGAAGGACCTCGCCTCGGACGTGGATCGCATCACGGCGAGCGCCGGACGTGCGCAGGCCGCGAGCGCCGCCGCGAACGAGAGCGCAAAGGCGGGACAGACGGCCGCCCGCACCGCGATCGAGCAGATGTCGCTTCTCCGGCAGGGCGTCGAGGACTCGGCGCGAGCGGTGCGCTACCTCGCGGATCGATCCCTCCAGATCGGGCACATCGTCGCCACCATCACAGGTCTCGCGCAACAGACGAACCTCCTCGCGCTCAACGCCGCCATCGAGGCGGCGCGCGCAGGGGAGCACGGACGAGGCTTCGCGGTCGTCGCGGACGAGGTCCGGAAGCTCGCGGAGTCGTCGGGCAAGTCCGCCGACCAGATCGCCGTGCTCATCGGCCAGACGACGCAGGACATCCACGCGGTCGTCGAGACGATGCGCGCAAGGACCGCGGATGTCGCGACCTCCGCCGGAGTCGTCAACGAGGCGCTGCGTTCGCTCGCGGCCATCGGCCAGGCGACCGAACGGACGAGCGACGTCGTGCACGAGATCGGCCGCGCGACGGCGGCTCAACGCGAGGCGGCGGCCACGATCAGCAAGGCCGTCACCGAGGTCGCGGGCATCGCGGCGGAAACGCGCGCCTCGACCGGGACGACGTCCGCCGCGGTCGCGGAGCTGAGCGCCAATCTCGAGAAGCTCGCCGCGACCGCGCAGCAGCTCGCGCGTACCGCGAACGAGCTCGATTCCGCGCTCACGGGGAGTCGGCCGTGAGCGACGGCGCATTCGTCGTGTTCTCCGTCGGCGGGCAGGTGTTCGCAGCGCCGGTCGCGGACGTCCGCGAGATCGTCGCGTTCGAGCGCGCGACGCGCGTGCCGCGCGCGCCGCCCGACGTCGTGGGCCTGCTCGACCTCCGGGGGCAAGTGCTCACCGCGGTCGACCTCGCCCGACGACTCGGGCTCGCCCGCGGCGTCGCCTCGCGCGTGCTCGTGCTCGCCACGGACGGCCCGCCGGTCGGCGCGCTCGTCGACGACGTGCTCGACGTCTTGCGGACGACGACCGCGGCCGCAGCCGGCGCCTCCGTCCACGCGCCCGACGGCCGCCCGGCGCGCGTCCTCGACCTGCGCCGCGCGCTCGGAGAGGAGCACGCGTGACCGACGGCTTCGCGATCTTCCTCGATGAAGCGCGCGACGCGCTCGCGGCGCTCGAACGGACACTCCTCGCGCTCGAGTCGCGCCCAGGGGATCGTCGGGTGCTCGACGAGGCGTTCCGGCTCGCTCACACGCTGAAGGGGATGGCGGCGACGTTCGGCCTCGCCGCCGCGGCAGAGGCGGCTCACGCCGCGGAGTCCGTCTTGGCCACGGCGCGGACGCGCGGCAAGGCGGAGCCGGGCGAGCTGCAGACGCTCCTCGCTGCCCGCGACCGCGTCGAGGCGCTGGTCCAGGACGCCGGCTCCGTGGATCCGGCGCGCGGGACGACGGTGCGCGTGGACACGGTCCGACTCGACGCGATCGTGGACGCGCTCGGCGAGCTCGTGGTCGCGAAGTCGCGACTCGAGGAGATTGCCCGTGACGCGACCGTGCCGGGCCTCCAGGAGGCCATCGACCGCCTCGACCGTCTCGCGAAGGACCTCCACGGCGCCGCCCTGAAGGCCAGGATGCTGCCGCTGTCCATCATCACGGACCGCTTCCCGCGCATGGTGCGCGACCTCGCCCGCGCCCAGGGCAAGGACGTCGACCTGCTCGTCGCCGGGCGCGAGGTGGAGCTGGATCGCGCTGTCGTCGAGCAGCTTGCGGACCCGCTCCTCCACGTCCTGCGCAACGCGGTGGACCACGGCCTGGAGGCGCCCGAGGAACGCCGAGCCGCGGGGAAGCCGCCGCGCGGCCTCGTGCGCGTCTCCGTGCTGCGGGAGCACGCGAGGGTCCTCGTGGAGGTCGTCGACGACGGTCGCGGAGTGGATGTCGAGAAAGTGCGCGCTCGCGGCGTCGCCCTCGGCATGCTCGGGGCCGGCGACGCGGCGCGACTCGACGAGGGCGGGGCGCTCGCGCTCCTCTGCCGCCCCGGGTTCTCGACGCGGGAGAGCGTGACCGCGACGAGCGGGCGCGGCGTCGGACTCGACGCGGTGAAGGCGTGGGTCGAGGGGGCGGGCGGCTCGCTGCGACTCTCGACGCGCCCGGGACACGGGACGACGGTGCGCATGAGGCTGCCCGTCACCTTCGCGCTCCTGCACGGGCTCGTGGTCGTCGTCGGCGGCGAGCGGTACGTGCTCCCGCTCGACATCGTCGCGACGACGCTCGACCTCGCCGCGGCGCGCGAGGCCGGCTTCGCCATCACAGACCTCGGAGAGTTGCTCGCCGCGCCCGGCGCGCGCCGCCCCCGGTTCGCCGTCGCCCTGGAGCGACAGGGCCCACGTGTTGCGCTCGCCGTGGACGACATCACGGGGAACGCGGAGTGCGTCGTCAAGCGCGTCCACCGACGTGTCGCGGAGGTGCCCGGCGTCGCCGGAGCGACCGTGCTGGGGGACGGTCGTGTGGCTGTCGTGCTCGATGTCGCGGCCCTCCTGCCTTAGAGCCTATCCCAAAACGGGGGTGCCGTTTTGGCCGGTTCGGGCGAGGCGGA
>DATDQL010000429.1:0-12334 GCA_035292305.1 Thermoplasmatota archaeon | reverse complement strand
CCTGATCGCCGTCGCAAGCGTCACGGGCTGCTTCGGACCGTCTCCGTCCGAGGCTTCCGGCGCGGCGGGCGCGGGCGCATCGACTGGCCCCGGCCCGGGCGAGGGCTCGGGCTTCGTCCTCGACGCGCCCGACCTTCCGCTCGGCCGCGCGTGGACCTATGCGGCGGACGTCATCTACGATCCCGATCCAGAGCTCACGGTCGTCGTGGCGCGGAAGGACGCGGCCGGCTACCTCTTCGCTGCGGCCGCGGAGGACGACCTCTACGGCGAGGCCGTGTGGGGCCGCGAATGGTACGGGCCGATGACGACGGACCTCCTCGATGCCGAGACTCCGAAGTGGCCGGTGTTCGACTTCCCGCTCCACGAGGGCAAGACGTGGGCGTTCTCGCCGCGCCTCAACGTCACCGCGCACGAGGCCGACATCGCGCTCCCCGACGGCGGCACGGAGCGCGGGTTCCGTATCGAGGGCGACGACGGCCGCAGCAGTTTCTCGGGAGAGTACGCGCCGTCCGTCGGATGGTTCACGACGTACGCCTACGCGTGGTCTGCCGGCTCGTACTCGCTGAGCCTCGTAGGCGTCGAGGAGACGGACATGTACGTGTGGTTCGAGCGGGGGCCGCGCGTGGGCGTCGCGAGCGGCGAGGGCAACCCTCCCGGGACCGCGACCCTCGACGTGCCTGCCGGCTTTGACGCCGTCGTCGCCTCCGTCGGAGGCGAGGGGGGAGCGCGCACCGTCGTCGCGCCGCCGCCCCTCGGCGGTGCCGCGTGGTCCGACGAGTTCACGGGCGAGGAGACGTGGGACGCGCGCGCGTTTCCCGCGACGCCCGGGACGTGGGCGCTCGCCGCGCAGGCGCCGCCGGACGCGTGGGGGTACACGGCTGTGACGGCCGTCACGTGGCTGCACGAGAGGGTCGGTTGAGCGCGGCGGCTCGGCGCTGCGACGACGCCTTGACACGTCCCAGTTCCCGCGTCCGTCCCATGAGCGCCATCCTTCCCGAGCGCTTCCCGCGCGCGTGCGTCCGGCAGACATCGCGCCGGCCGCGTGCGCGGCCGCGCTCCTCGCCACGGTGCTCGTCGCCCCGGACGCGCCGTGGCGCGTGCCGCTCGCCGTCCTCGGCGGGGTCTGGGCGCCCGGGTGGGGGCTCGTCGCCCTCGTCTGGCCGGCGCGCGACGCGCGACTCAGCGCGCTCGAGCGTCACGCGCTCGCCTTCGGCCTCGGGCTCGTGATCGCCCCCGTCGCCGCGCTCGTCGTCGGGACCCGGCCGGGCGCGCTCGCCGGCGCGGCCACGCTCCTTGCAGCCGTCGGCCTCGTCCGCGAACGCGGGCCGCCGCACGCCCGGCCTATCGCCCTCGGGTCGGACCGCGCCCACGGCCCGGCGCCGGCCTCGTGGAGCACGCCGCCCTCGACTCGCGCGACGCTCGCCATCGCCGTCGCCGCGCTCCTCGCCGCCGCGGCGCTCTGGGCGGCGCCTCTCCTCGCGCCTGACCCGACGCCTGGGGTGGCGCTCGCCCTCACGGGCCCCGACGGCTCCGCGGCGACGCTCCCCCGCTCCGCCGTCGTGGGAGAACCGGTACGCGTCGCCGTCGAGGTGCACGCGCGGGCGGCGGAGAGCGGGCGGCTCGTCGTGGTCGCGGGCGCCACGACGCTGTTCGACGAGGACGTCTTCGCTCCCGCGCGCTTCGAGCTGGCCGTTCCGACGCTCGAGCCCGGGCGCATGTCGCTCAAGGCAGCATGGTCGGGCGCGACGACGCGCGAGGTGCACGCATGGCTCGTGGTCGAGGAGGCGCCCGGGTGAGGCCTGGCGCCCGCGTCGCGCTCCTCACGGTCGCGTCGGTCGCCTTGTTCTACGCGCTCGCGACGCTCGGCACGCGCGACGACCCGTACGCGCCGAACGAATGGCTGTTCTCCCACGTCCACCTGGCGAGGATCGGCCTCGCCGAGGGAGAGGTGCCGTGGAACCAGGCGCTCCTCGGCTCGAACTCCGCGAGCGAGTCGTGGCCCGCGTTCCGCGACGAGGCGGGACTGCCACGCCCCACGTTCTTCGCGTCGACGACGTGGCACTTCTGGAACGGGCTTCCGCTCCAGCCCGCGCTGCTCGCCTCCCTCTCGGCGCTCGCGGGCCTCGACCCCGAAGATGCCGCGCGCCTGCCGCTTGCCGGAGGCGCCGTCGTGCTGCTCGCCTTCGCGACGGCCGATCTCCTCGTCGCGCGCAGCAAGGGATCCGACACCCGTTACGCCTGCGCGGCGCCGTTCCTCGCCGCCGCCGCCGCGGCCCCGTTCGTGCTCGACATGCGGGTCCTGATGCCGAGCGCGGCGCTCGTCGCGGTGGGCATCGCCCTGCACCTCTTCGCGCGCCGCGCCCTCGTCGGCGAGCGCCGCGCCTTGGCGCTCGCGGTGGCGCCCCTCGTGCTCCTTCCGTTCTGGTACTACACGCTGGCCTACTTCGTCATCCTCCTCTTCGGCGCGTTCCTCGCGGTGCGCGCGGGCCTCCGGCTCTCCGGCAGACGCGACGCGAGCGGAGTGCCGACGGCGCTCATGATCGCCGTCCCGTGCGCGATGCTCGTCGCGCTCGCCGCGAACGGCTCCCTCGCGACGCACGTCGGGCTCGCCGACTCGGGAGGCGTGCTCGGCGAGACACCCGTCGGCGCGGACTATGGATCCCACCTCAACCGCGACCTGTGGCGCAGCGCGCTCCTGTATGCCGCGCTCGGCGCCTTCTTCGCCCCGCTCTTCGCGACGGCCACCCGCGCGGCCATCGGGCGCAGCGACGGGCCGGCGGCGGACGTCCTGACGCCGTGGGCCGCCGGCGGCGCGGCCTTCGGCCTGGCGCTCCATCTCACCGTCGGGGTCAGCTTCCTCAACCGCGTCGCGATCTACCTCGCGCCGGCGGCGGCGGTCGCCGCGGCGAGCCTCCTCGCGCTGCGTCGCGTCCGCGCTGCCTCCGTCGCGGCGGGCGGAGCCGTCGCTGTCGTCGCGACGGCGGCGCTCGTCGCGACGGCCGCGCCCTCCTACGGTCCGGACGACGCCGCGGCGTTCTCGTGGATGGAAGCCGCCGTCCCGTCGGACGCCGGGGTGTACGGATCCCTCGACGCGACCGGCGTCCTGTTCCGCGCGCACGGGTTCCGGGGCGCGCTCGCGTTCCCTCCGAACGAGGACGTGCTCGAGGTGCTCTGGTACGGCGAGGATCCCGAGCGGATGATCCCGTGGCTCGCGAGCGTCGACTACGTCGTGCTCCGCGACGACGCGCGGACGCGCGGCTTCGAGGAGTTCGGACCGCTCCGCGAGCCCGTCTCCGCCGCCGCCTACACGAAGTTCGCGCGCTCCGAGGACCTCGACCTCGTGTACGACGGCGGAGGCGTGCAGGTCTTCCGCGTCGACCTGCGGCCGGAGCTCGTGCGCACGTTCTGATGCCGAACGGGCGAAGGATGAGGGGCTTCACCCGTCATCCGGCGCCCTTTCGTCGCCTCATCCACGCGTACGCGCCGAGGCTGCCCGCGAGGGCGACGCCGGTCGCGAGGATGCCGCCGAGGAGCGGGACCGCGCTCGTGACGCACGGGTCGCTCGGGTCGGACTCGCCCGAGCCGGAGTCGGACGTGACGACGTACTCGTACGCCGTGCCGGGCGCGACGCTCGTGTCGTCGAACTCGGTGCTCGAGGTCGAGCCGAGGAAGACGAAGCCGCCGTCGCCGGCCACGCGGCGGTACACGTCGTACGTGACGGCCTGGTCGACCGCGTCCCATTCGAGGTGGACCCCATCCTCGACGACCTCGCAGCTCAGGTTTTCCGGGGCCTCGGTACGGACGTTCGTCGTCTCGCTGTCGGTGTTGTCCGACGGGTCGGGGTCCGGCGTGTCGGAGGAGACCGTCGCGGTGTTCGTCTGGTCGTCGGCGACGTCGGCGCGGACGACGATCTCGATGGTCTTGGACTTCGTCGACTTGATCTTGCCGAGGCTGCACGTGACGACGCCGGCCGACTCGTCGCAACCGTCGGACGCGGAGAGGAACGTCACGCCCGCGGGGAGCGTGTCGACGAGCTCGACGTTCTCGGCGTCGTCTGGGCCGTCGTTCGTCACGACGATGGTGTACGTGATCGTGTCCCCGACCGCGACCGGGTCCTCATCGTCCGACTTCGAGATGCGCAGGTCCGCAGGGTCGAGCGGCACCTCGCCGGCGGATGGGGCTTGGTCGGGGGCGGCACTGCTCTCCTGCGTGTCGAGGAGCGGGAGGTCGATCGAGACCTCGAGTTGCGCCGCGGCCGGGGCGGCGACGCCGACGACGAGCATGGGAAGGACGAGGCGTGCGAGACGGGAGGCGCGGAAGCCCACAGGTTCCACCGCCGCCCTCTCGCCGCACGGCCGGATGCCGGGCGTGGTACGCGACGCGCGGTCGTCGCTCGAACGGTGGTACGCGCGACGCAGGCCCGCGTTCGCGCGGGGGACACGTTTAAGAAGGGTTCCCCCTTAGACGCGCCTACCCGACCGGGCCTCCCCCAGGCTCCGGTCCCGATTCGAGAGGTCTTCCGCATGGGCCGAAAAGAGGACAACATCGCGAAGGCGCGCGACCTGATGCACAAGCCGGAATTCATCCGGAACATCGACATCGCCGCCCACATCGACCACGGGAAGACCACGCTCTCGGACAACCTCATCGCCGGCGCCGGCATGATGTCCGAGGAGCTCGCGGGCAAGCAGCTCGTCATGGACTTCGACGAGCAGGAATCTGCCCGCGGCATCACGATCAACGCCGCGTCCGCGTCGATGGTCCAGGAGATCGAGGGGAAGAGCTACCTCATCAACCTCATCGACACACCCGGCCACGTCGACTTCGGCGGCGACGTCACGCGCGCGATGCGCGCCGTCGACGGCTGCGTCATCGTGTGCTGCGCCGTCGAAGGCCCGATGCCGCAGACCGAGACGGTCGTGCGGCAAGCCCTCCGCGAGAAGGTCAAGCCCATCCTCTTCATCAACAAGACGGACCGCCTCATCAACGAGCTCAAGCTCGGCCCCGCGGAGCTCCAGCAACGGTTCGTCAAGATCATCACCGAGGTCAACGGCCTCATCTACAAGATGGTCCCGCCGGAGTTCAAGGACACGTGGAAGGTCACGCCCGAGAACGGCTCCGTCATCTTCGGCTCCGCGTTCAACAACTGGGCCATCAACGTCCCGTGGATGAAGAAATCCGGCATCACGTTCAAGGACGTCATCGACCACTGCAACGAGGGCAGGCAGAAGGAGCTCGCCAAGAAGGCGCCCCTGCACAAGGTGCTGCTCGAAGCGTCGATCCAGCACCACCCGCCCCCGCACGTCGCGCAGCGGTACCGCATCCCGCACATCTGGAAGGGCGACCTCGAGAGCGTCGTCGGCAAGGCGATGGTGAACTGCGACGAGAAGGGGCCCCTCACGCTGATGGTCACGAAGATCATCATCGACCCGCACGCAGGCGAGATCGCCTTCGGCCGCCTCTTCTCGGGCCGCGTACAGAAAGGACAGGACCTCTACGTGCTCGGCATGCCGGGCAAGAATCGCGCGCAGCAGGTCGGCGTCATGGTCGGCGCGGACCGCATCCCCGTCGAGGAGGTCGTCGCCGGCAACATCGCCGCCGTCCAAGGCATCCGCGACGCGATCGCGGGCTGCACGGTCAGCACGGACCCGGAGATGGAGCCGTTCGAGCGGATCGTCCACGTCTCCGAGCCCGTCGTCACGATCGCGGTCGAGGCGAAGCATACGAAGGACCTGCCGAAGCTCGTCGACGTCCTCCGGACGGTCGCGAAGGCGGACCCGTCCATCCAGGTCCAGATCAACCAGGAGACGGGCGAGAACCTGATGTCGGGCATGGGCGAGCTCCACCTGGAGATCACCGAGTACCGCATCCGCAACGAGCACAAGGTCGAGATCAAGACCTCGCCTCCCATCGTCGTGTACCGCGAGTCCGTGAGCGGCCGCAACGCGGAAGCGTTCGAGGGCAAGTCCCCGAACAAGCACAACAAGTTCTACGTCACGGTCGAGCCGCTCGAGGCCGCGTGGGTCGAGGCACTGCGCAACAACGAGATCATCCAGAAGGACGGCAAGGTGAAGAACGTCAAGGAGCAGGTCCCGAAGATGGTCGAGCTCGGTTGGGACCGCGAGTTCTCGAAGGGCCTCTTCAGCGTCATCGGGACGAACGTCTTCGTCGACGTAACGAAGGGCATCCAGGGCCTGCAGGAGACGAAGGAGCTCGTCATCGACGCGTTCAAGGAGGCCATGGCCAGGGGCCCGCGCTCCGGCGAGCCGGTGCAGGGCTGCAAGTTCATCCTGCACGACGCGAAGCTGCACGAGGACGCCGTCCACCGCGGCCCCGCGCAGGTCATCCCGGCCGTGCGCAACGCCATCTACGGCGCGATGACGATCGCGGGCACGACGCTCCTCGAGCCGAAGCAGAAGGTGTTCATCTCGGTCCCGCAGGACGTCATGGGCGACGCGACCCGCGAGATCCAGCAGCGCAGGGGCGTCATCGAGGACATGCAGAGCGAAGCCGACATGTGCATCATCCACGCGAAGTCGCCCGTCGCCGCCATGTTCGGGTTCGCGGCGTCGATCCGCAGCGCGACCTCGGGCCGATGCCTCTGGTCCACGGAGCACGCCGGGTTCGAGCCGGTCCCGCGGGAGCTGCTCGACAGCACGACGCGCGAGATCCGCAAGCGCAAGGGCATGAAGGAAGAGCCCTACGGGCCCGAGTACTACGCGGGTTGAGCGCCGAGCGGAGCGAGACGCCGCATGCCCTCCGCGCGCCCCGACCCGGCGACGCTCTCCGCGTTCGCCGTGTCGATCCTACTCGGTGGCGGGAACGCCGTCGCCGTCAGCTTCAGCAACAGGGAGCTCGCGCCGTTCTGGGGCGCGACGCTGCGGTTCGCGGCCGCCGCGTGGGTGTTCCTCCTCCTCGCGTTCGCGCTGAGACGGCCCCTCCCGCGCGGGCGCGCGCTTACCGGCGCGGTCGTCTACGGCGTCCTCGGGTTCGCTCTCAGCTACGCCCTCGCCTACTACGCCTTGACACGCATCCCGCCAGGCCTCGCACAGACGCTCCTCGCCCTCGTGCCGCTCTTCGCGGTCCTTCTCGCCGCGGCGCACGGGCAGGAGAGGCTCACGACCCGCGCGATCCTCGGCGCCCTCCTGGCGCTCGCCGGCATCGCGATCGTCTTCCGCGGTCAGCTCGCGCTCGAGGTCGCGGTGGCGCCGCTCCTCGCCATCGTCCTCGGCGCCGCGTGCATCGCCGAGACGGCGGTCGCGGTGAAGGCGTTCCCGAAGGCCGACCCCGTCGCGACGAACGCGGTCGCGATGAGCGTCGGCGCCGCGCTCCTGCTCGCCCTCTCCCTCGTGGCGCGAGAGCCGTGGACGGTGCCGGGCCTGCGCGCGACGTGGTCCGCGCTCGCGTGGCTCGTGCTCGTCGGCTCGGTCGTCGTCTTCTGGCTCTACCTCTTCGTGCTCGGCCGGTGGACCGCGTCGGCGACGTCCTACCAGTTCGTCCTGCTGCCGTTCGTCACCCTCGCCATCTCCGCGTGGCTCACGGGCGAGCGCCTCACGACGAGCGTCGCGGTCGGCGGCGCGCTCGTGCTCGCCGGCGTGTGGATCGGGGCGCTCTCGAAGAGGACCAGAGCGCCGCAGGCCGTCCCAGAGGGGACCTCCGACTAGGCGGCGTCGACTTCGGGGCAAGCCTTATCGGAACGGCGGCCCAACTGCATACAGCCTGAATGCAGGTGGCCCCCGTGGCATCCCGACCTGTCTCTTTCCGCGTGCCCGACGACGTCGACCGACGGCTCGCCGAGATCAAAGCGCTCCTCGGGAAGGATACGGACAGCGAAGCGCTCGTCGAGATGATCCGCACGTACCCGCTCGCGTGGCGGCCGAGCCTGAGCCCCGTGTTTTCGCACCGGCCGCCGGAGAGAACGGTCGAGAAGCCGAAGAACCGGAAGGACCCCGTGGACGACGTGGTCTACGGCGAGTGGCGGTACCGGCAGAAGATGGGCCTCCCTCCGCGGAAGCGGGGGCAACGTGGATGAAGCGCGCACCGATCGCGGCCGTCGATTCGGGCCCGCTCGTCGCGCTGCACCACCGTGCCGATCATCTGCGGTCTGCGATGGACGTGTGGCTTCAAGCGCAGGAAGTGTCGCCGGATTTCTCGAGGTTCATCACAGTCGACCACGTCGTGGACGAGGTGCACACCACGCTGCTTCGCACGGTCGGGCGAGGTCACGCATCGGCCTTTGCCGCCCGGTTGCTCGTCGACCCGCTCATCGAGGTCGCGCAGGCGGACCCATCCGCTGTCCTCGCCCGCGCGAGCGGCATCCTGCCGCGCACGCGTCAGGACACCGGCCTCACGTTCACCGACCTCGCGCTCGTGGAGATGATGCAGGAGCGCGGCATCCGGCACGTGCTCTCCTTCGACCGTGGCCTCGCCTCGCTCGGCGTCGAGGTCGTCGTGCCCGGTGGCTGACCGGCGAGCGCAGGCTCCGTCGTGTTCGCCGGCGAGCGCGACGTGGACGCGGGTGCGTGGGTGAGGGGGGCTCGCGGGGCGCGGACGCGACGGAACACGCGCTTCGCAGGCCGCGACGCGCGGCTACGAACCGCCGCGAAGCGCGACACGCGTCTCGTCGGGCCTACGCGTTGCCCGCCTCGCAGAGCGCAAGTCGCGCTTCCCAGTCGCCCGGCGCCTTCGGCGTCTGGAGCCCCTGCGCCACGGTGAAGCCGTGCGTCTGCATCTCGGCGTCGATCGCGGCGCGCTCCGCATCGGTCTGGGCGTTGGTGAGCGCCATCGCGTTGTGCCACGCGAGCTCGCGCCAGTCGTAGACCGGCCACAGCACGGTGTGCGTGAACGGATCGTTCGGGTCGCCCGACGACGACGTCTCGGCGAGCCCGTACTCGGCGTTCTCCCGCGCACCCACGCGCGGCGCCGCCGCGAGGAGGACGCGGTTGATGCGGTCGTGGTCGGGCTTGCGGGACTCGTCGATCCCGGTCTGCCACATCGCGATCGCGAGGTCGTAGTTGACGTGGCCGTTGATGCCGAGGAACTCGTCCTCGAGGGTGCTCGTGCGGTGCTCCTCGGCGCCGCTGAAGGCCTCCTGCCACGGGAGCGGCGTCCCGGCGACGTCGCCCGCGTGCCACGCGTGGTACGCGTCGAAGTACAGCTGGAGGAAGGCCACGGTGACGATCGCGAGCTGCTCGTTGTCGTCGAAGAATCCGGCGGCGATGTGGTCGCGGACGGTGTACGTGGTCTCGAGGTACATCAGCGCGAAGACCGCGTCCGGGTCGCACGCCGCGTCGAGCCGTTCCCAGTGCCGCTGCATGACGCGCGCGGCCCGGTCGACGTACTTCAGGTTGGGCTTGTCCGCGTAGAGCGGATCGTCGGACGCGGACTGGCTCTCGACACCGACGGCAGCCTCCGCGTTCGCGAGCCACTGTTCCGCCGACCCCTCGGTCTGCACGGTCACGAGGCCCGGGACGTAGACGTACACGGTTCCATCGAGGAGCGCCGCCGCGGGGGCGGGGAGGACGAGGATCGCAGCCGCGAGCACGAGCGGGAGGAAGCGCATAGGATCCAGCGCCCGGTGTTGGTGACTACGGTTCATGCGGTTATCGCGGCCGGGGCCATCCATGCAGTTCAAGGGGCCTCGGCGATGGTCGAACCGTCGCCGCCAGAGTGGCGGTGCGTCGGTCCCCCATCGGCGGGCCCGACGCTCGCCAAGGCCTTACGGTCGTTCGACGCTCCGGGCGCATGCCCCGCGTTCCCGCCGCCGCCAAGCCGTTCCACGTCGACGCGGACGCGTCGAAGGCCGAGACGCTGCCGGCCGAGGCGTTCACCGACCCCGCGTTCCTGCGGCGCGAACTCGACACCGTGTTCGCGCGTTCGTGGCACCTCGTCCCCCCGCGCTCCGCGGACGAGCTGCGCGCCGACCCGCGCTCGCTCGCGGACCTGCTGAAGCGCCGCGGCGCGCACGCTCCCGTGCACGTCCTCGACCGGCCCCTGTTCCTGCAGCGCGACTGGAAGGGGAAGCTCCACGCGTTCCCGAACGTGTGCACGCACGCGTGGCACACGCTCGTGCAGGGCCCCGGCCGCGACCGCTCGATCACGTGCCCGCAGCACGGGCGGCAGTTCGATGCAGAGGGGCACTGCCTGTCCCAACCCGGCTTCGGCCCGAGCGCAGCGGGCGCGCCGCGGAATGACAGGTCGAAGGACTTCCCGCGCGAGCACGACCACCTGCGCGACCTGCCGACCGAGGAGTGGGACGACCTCTTCTTCGTCGCACCCGGGGGAACGCCCGCCGCGAGATTCGACGACGTCCTCGGCCCCGTGCGCGAGACCGTCGCCGGCCTCCCGTTCGACCGCCTCGAGCGCATGCCCGCGGCGGGCGAGGTGCGCGAGCTCGACGGGAACTGGAAACAGCACGCGTGGAACTACCTGGACTCGATGCACATCCCGTTCATCCACCGCAAGCCCGGCGGCCTCGCGGACGCGGTGGACATGGCCTCGTACCGCACCGAGCTGCACCCGCACGGCGTGCTCCAGTGGGCCTACGCCAAGGATCCGGAGCATGGGTTCGCGGCGCAAGCGCTTCCCGCACGGTTCCGCGACGGCAAGAGGCGCGTCTTCGCGCTCTGGTGGTTCGTGTTCCCGGACCTCACGTTGAACTTCTACCCGTGGGGACTGTCCATCAACGTGTACCAGCCCGTGCCGGAACGCCCGCGCCGCACGCTTTTCCACTGGTACCACTTCGCGTGGGACGCGAAGAAGTACGAGGCGCGGGAGAAGGTGTGGATGATGCGCGAGGTGGACGACGAGGACGTCGACGCGCTGCGGCAGACGTCGCGCGGAGCCGCGTCCGGGTACGCTCCGCGAGGCCGCTTCCAGCCGGAGGCAGAGACGGGGCCGCACTGGTTCCATCGCAAGGTGTACGAGACCGTGTTCGGGGCGTGACGGGCCAAGCAGTACGCGGAGACGCGGAGAACTTGGAGAGGCTCTCCGAGCCGGATGCGGGTCATGAAGAAGACGCGGAAAACTAGCCCCTTGAAGGAATTGCGTGGACGCCTCGTCTCAAGAGAGCCAACGGTTCCGCGTTTCCTTCATGGCCCGCATACCGCGCGGAGCGAGTCCTAGAATTCCTCCGCGTCTCCGCGTACTGCCTTGCGTGCGCCTCAGAACGCCGGATCGAGCGGCCGGTCTTCCGGCGCGGGTGCGGCCTCGGGGCGGGCCTCGCGGTGGACCAGCGTCCCGGCGGGCGCGAGCGGCAGCGTCACGACGAACGTGGAGCCCTGCCCGGCGCCTGCGCTCTCGACCCACACGCGGCCGCCGTGCTCCTCGACGAGGCCGCGCGTGAGGTAGAGCCCGACGCCCGCGCCCGCGAGCGAGGACTGCACGGCCTGGTCGAGCGGCGCGAACGGCTGGAAGAGGTGGGGCACGTCCTCGAGGCGGATCCCGGGGCCCGTGTCCTTGATGCGGACGACGACCGTGTCGCCGCGGCGCGAGGCCTGGACCGTGACGTGGCCGTCGGCGGGCGTGAACTTCACGGCGTTCCCGACGAGGTGGAAGAAGGCGCGCGTGAGGCGACTCACGTCGCCGACCACGACCAGGTCCTCGGCGATCGCGGACTCGATCGTGATGCCGCGCCGCGTCGCGTCCTCGCGGAACGATGCGAGCGTCTCCGCGATGACGCGGTCGATCTCGACCGGCTGGCGGCGCATGGGCAGCACGCCCCGGCGCAACTGCGTCACGTCGAGGATGTTGCGCACGAGATCGGTGAGCCGATCGAGGTTGCGGGCGAGGACGTCGACCGCGTGCGTGGCTTCCTGCGGCATGACGCCAGCGCGCTGGCGCAGGAGGTGCACCTGGACGCCCATCGCGGTGAGAGGAGAGCCGAGTTCGCGTGCGGCCGTGTGCACGACCTTCGTCTGGAATGCCTCGTTCTCGCGGAGGCGGTCGCCTTCGCGGCGGCGCTGGGTCTCCGTCCGGCGCTCGGTCTCGCGGTCGCGCTCACGGTCGGTGACGTCGCGGGCGATGCCTTCGACCGCGACGAGGTCTCCGTTCGCGGAGAACACCGCGGATTGGTTCACCTCCGACCACATCGTGCGGCCGTCCTTGTGCTGCCATCGCACGACGGCGGGACCGGACACGGGGACGGACAGCCCGAGGAGCGAGCGCAGGAGCGGCGCATCCTCGGGGTGGACGACGCGGAAGACGAGCTCCGGGTCGGCGTAGAAGTCGGCAGCCTCCTGCCCGCTGAACTCGACGATCGCGGGACTCAGGTAGTCGAACCCGGGAGGACCTGCGGCCCTCCACCGGTAGACGAGGTCTCGACCCTGCGAGCCGA
>DATDQL010000428.1:0-4556 GCA_035292305.1 Thermoplasmatota archaeon | reverse complement strand
CTTTCGACCATCGCGTGATCGCGTCATCGCGGCTTGCATCGCAGACTCCCGGCCAATCCTTCAAGCCCGCCCGTCCCTTTCCGACCCCCGTGCCCGCCCGCCGCCTCGACTTCTCCGACTACCTGGAGCTGCGCCGCGAGCGCGACCTCGGCCGCGCGCGCCCGGACGCGGACGAACGCCTCGCGCATCTCGAGAAGGGTCTCGGCGTGACGTTCGCCGGCGCCGTGCCGCTCTTTCCCGACCTGCGTCCCGGCCCGGGACCGTTCCCGCGCGAGCTGCGGGTGTCGGACATCCACGTCGTGTTCCAGATGCGCGAGGAGGTCGCCTCCCTCGGCCGCACGCGGCAGGGGCTGCACGGCTTCGACCTTCCGGAGGGTGCGGCGGTCAAGGACTTCCTCGACTTCATCGAGGAGGAGCGCAAGGTGCACATGGAGATCCGCAAGCTCCTGCGCACGCTCGACAGGAAGATCTGGGCCGTGTTCACGGGCGAGCGAAAGATGCCCGAGTGCGACGCGTGAGGCGGCTCCGCCGCCACGCCAGCGGGTCACGGACGACAAGGCGGTCGGCCCCGCTTGAGCGCGCCGCTTCAAGGCCACGAAAGCCACGACCCGTCACGAACGGCCACGAACTGCCTTGGAGCGCTGCGGCGGATCGCATGCATAGAAGAGGCTTCTCAGAAGCGTCTGTTCGCATCGGCAGTGGCCGTCCGCGAGCCGTCGCAAGGCTCAAGCCCGTGTCGCGAAGTCGGCGGCCGACCTCATCGAGGCGCGCGGCGCGGAGTGCGGCCGCGCCGCGCGTCCTCCCGTTCACGTCGGACGTCAACTCCCCTTGGCCCCCGCCAACCCCGTGCGGGCAACGCAGATGCCGCTCGCCGACCACTCTCGTCTCGGTCCACGCGCCGACATCTCCCGGCACGTGGGCTGCGAAGACGGAAGCGATGAAGACGCGCCCCGGGCGTCGCGCGGGCTGTTGGGACGGCGCCCGGGGATCCACCTGACATCAGGGAGGCTGACGCTCGATGCGGACGGCGTCGCGGACGCGGAGCAGCGCTCCGGCGTCCCGGCGCCGCCGCACCGGGCCCTTGGCACGCTACGGCGCCCGCCCTCGTTCCCGGAACGCCTCGATCGCCTTCTCTGCGAGGCGCACCGCGCTCGTCGCCTCCTGGATGCGTCCGGCGGCCCAGAGGAGGCCGATGCCGAGCGCGAGGAACATCGCGCCGAGCACGTACGGCAACGCGGCGAGGAACCAATCCGGTCGCAGCACCGCGAACGCGCCGACGGCGACGAGGACGGCCGCGGCGACGCGCAGGCCGAGGACGCCCTTGCGGAACAGGCGCGGCAGCGTCGTGCCGAGCAGGACGAGCGTCATCTCGAGGCCGTGCTCGCGCACGACTTCCCACGCGTCGCGCCACGCGTTCCTCGGCGGCGCCACCATCCCCTCCTGCGCCGGCACGGCCGCGTCCACGGCCCCGGAACGCCCGCGGTCCACAAGGGTTTTTCCGCACCGAGCCCGTCCCTTCGGACGTGGCCGTGGAGCGCGCCCACGCGCGGGAGGCAGGGCACGTAGAGCCCGAGGCTTCCGACGACGTGGCGCGGACGCTCGTTCCGGAGCAGGTCCACCGCAAGACGCGGCTCAAGGTGAGGACGCGGCTCGTCGCGAACCGGGCCCTCGAGTACGGCATCGTGCGGCAGGAGATGGACTGGATCGACGTCCTGCACGCGCCTCCCCCGGCGAAGCCCGTGCGCGGGACCGGCGCGTACGTCGTCCCGCTCTGGACCGAGGTCGCGCCGGAATACCGGTTCGAGTACGCGACGCGCGTCGTGTGCGAGGGGGACGGCGACATCGACGTCGAGGACATCCTCGTCGTCCGGCCGCGTCTGATGCTGCAGATGCTGCGCCGGCACCGCGAGCGCAACGAGACGCGGCGTCACCGGTGGACGAGCCGACTGAACGCGCGCGCGGCGGGGCGACTGCTCCGCGCCGTGGAGCTCGGGGGGTTCCGCGGACGCATGCACCGCTCGCTCGGCCGGTTCGAACGCAAGCACGGCGCGCGTCTCATCCATTGGATGGTCGCGTTCGTGCGCTGGTTCGTCGAGCTCCCGGACCGAACGCACCAGCGGATGCTCACGGCGGGTCGCTATCTCACGCACGGCATCGGACGCAAGGAGCTGCGGCGCGGCGTCTGGGAGCCGCGGATCCTGACGGTCGAAGGCAAGTCGGTCCTCCTTCTCCTCGCGATGTCGACGCTCGTCGTGTCTCTCATCGCGCTCCACCTCATCGTGACCCTCGCGGCTCCGGCGCTCTCGGGGCCGTGGCGCGGGCACCTCGCGCTCTTCAGCTACGGCGTGGCGACGGCGATCGCGCTTCCGACGCCGTTCGAACCGTTCCTCCTGCCGTTCTTCCACGCGGGACTCGTCCCGGCCGCCCTCGCGATCGCGAACTCCGCGATGTCGCGCGTCGTGGGCGGGTGGCTCGTGTTCTTCCTCGGCGACGAGATCAACGGGAAGATGGAGGAGATGGGCCGCAAGCGCCCGTGGATCGGGAAGACCGTCCACGGCCTCGAGCGGTTCGCCGACAAGTTCGGCCTCGCCGCGGTCATCGTCCTCATGTCGATCCCGTTGACGCCGGACACGATCGTCATCTACATCTTCGGCACGGTCAAGATGCCGCTTCGGAAGTTCCTGCTCGGCCTCGCGATCGGGAGCGTCATCCGGTTCACGATCGTCGGCGTCCTGTTCTACTACGGCGCGGACATCGCGGCGAGCGTGGCGGCCGCGATCTGAGGGTCTTGCGACGCTCCGGCGAGCCCTCGCTGCGTGCCGGGTCACGCAGTCGGCCGAGGCATTCAAGCGTGGTCCGCGGTTTGGCGCGTCGGGTGTCTCCCTCTTGACCTACGTCGACGGCTTCGTGATCCCGGTCCAGAAGAGCAAGGTCGCCGCCTACCGCAAGATGGCCCGCGAGGGGGCCGATCTCTGGATGAAGCACGGGGCCTTGGACTACAAGGAGTGCATCGCCGACGACCTCACGTCGTTCGGCGCTGACGGCAAGCCGGCGCCCTCCATCTTCCCCAAATTGGCGAGGGCCAAGAGGAACGAGGTGGTGTTCTTCTCTTACATCGTCTACCGGTCGAAGGCGCATCGGACCCGCGTCAACAAGAAGGTCATGTCGGATCCGAAGATGCTCGGGATGGACGCGACGAAGATGCCGTTCGACGTGAAGCGGATGGCCCATGCCGGGTTCATGGCCGTGGTGGAGGCTCCGACGCGACGTCGCAGGTGAGCCTTCCTCAGGTGCACATGCCGAAGATCCGCCACTTGGCGGGGTCGTCGGGCCTGAGGAAGTTGCTGTTCGCTAGGAGCACGTCGCGGGGGCGCACGCTCCTCGCACGCGCCCGCTGACCGCCCCCAACCCTTAAATACGGGACTGTTATAGTACCATTTCAGAAGCAGGACGAGCGCAGTCCTGTTTCGGGGGATTCCGCAGCATGCTCCGCATCTCGCGTCTCACCGACTACGGCATCCTCCTCCTCACGCGCGTCGCGCGCGACCCGCGCACGCACAACGCGCGCGACCTGTCCGAGGAGACCGGCCTCCCGCTCCCCACCGTGAGCAAGCTCCTCAAGACCCTGACGCGCGCCGGCCTCCTCGTGAGCCACCGCGGGGTCTCTGGTGGCTACGCGCTCGCGCGGAGCGCGGACCGGATCTCGGTCGCCGAGATCGTCGCCGCGTGCGAGGGGCCCATCGCCCTCACGCTGTGCGCAGAAGGTCCCGGCCACTGCGAGCTCGAAGGCGGCTGCGACACGCAGCCCGGTCTCAAGGTCATCAGCCACGCGATCCGCAGCGCGCTCGAGAGCGTCCCGCTCTCCGAGATCGCGCGGCCCACGCCGCAGATCGTGACTTTCGCGCGTCCGACCTCGGGGAGGACCACGCCATGACGTCCAACGAGGCCATCGCGGAGCTCACCGGCAAGGAGTACAAGTACGGCTTCGTCTCCGACATCGAATCCGAGACCGTCCCCAAGGGCCTCGACGAGGCGACCGTCCGCCTCATCTCGAAGAAGAAGGGCGAACCCGATTGGCTCCTCGAGTGGCGACTCAAGGCGTTCCGCCACTGGCAGACGATGAAGGAGCCGCACTGGGCGAACGTCAAGTACGGCCCGATCGACTACCAGGAGATCATCTACTACTCCGCGCCGAAGCCGAAGAAAGCGGTCGGCAGCCTGGACGAAGTGGACCCGGAGATGCTCAAGCTCTACGACCGCCTCGGCATCTCGCTGCGCGAGCAGGAACGGCTCGTCGGCGTGGCCGTCGACGCCGTGCTCGACAGCGTCTCCGTCGCGACGACGTTCAAGGAGGAGCTCGCGAAGCTCGGTATCGTCTTCTGCAGCTTCAGCGAGGCCGTGCGAGACCACCCTGAGCTCGTCCGCAAGTGGCTCGGCTCAGTCGTGCCGCCGACGGACAACTTCTTCGCTGCCCTCAACTCGGCCGTGTTCAGCGACGGCTCGTTCTGTTACATCCCGGCGGGCGTCCGCTGCCCGATGGAGCTTTCCACGTACTT
>DATDQL010000427.1:0-6512 GCA_035292305.1 Thermoplasmatota archaeon | reverse complement strand
TCGCCATCCTCGCGCTCGTGAGCCTCCAGTGGGGCCTCGTGGGCTACTCGCTCGCCTTCGGGCCCACCGTGAACGGCCTCGTCGGGAACCTCGACTTCGCGTTCCTGCGCGGCGTATCGGCGGACGCCCCGAACCCGACGTACTCCGCGACGGTGCCGCACCAGGCGTTCATGGTGTTCCAGATGATGTTCGCGATCATCACGCCGGCCCTCATCCTCGGCGCGGTGGCGGAGCGCATCCGGTTCTCGGCCCTCGCCGTCTTCACGGTGCTGTGGGCGACCCTCGTGTACGATCCGCTCGCGCACTGGGTCTGGGCGGACGGCGGGTGGCTGCGCTCCCTCGGCGCGCTCGACTTCGCGGGCGGCCTCGTCGTCCACTTCTCGAGCGGCGTCGCGGCGCTCGCGTGCGCGCTCTTCATCGGACGGCGCCTCGGATGGGGCGAACGCCCGATGGCCCCGAACAACATCACGCTCACGCTGCTCGGCGCAGGCCTCCTCTGGTTCGGATGGTTCGGGTTCAACGCCGGCAGCGCCCTCGCCGCGAACGGCCTCGCGGTCAAGGCGTTCGTGAACACGCAGCTCGGCGCGGGCGCGGCGGCGCTCGGCTGGGCCGCGATGGAGCTCTGGCGCCGCGGCAAGCCGACCGGGCTCGGGACCGCGAGCGGCCTCGTCGCCGGCCTCGTCGCGATCACGCCCGCGTGCGGCTTCGTCGGTCCGATGGCCTCCATCCTCATCGGCCTTGGTGCCGGCGTCGTCTGCTACCTCGGCTGCGCGCTGAAGGAGCTCCTCCGGTTCGACGACGCGCTGGACGCGTGGGGGATCCACGGCGTCGGCGGCGCGTTCGGCGCGGTCGCGACCGGCCTGTTCGCCGCCGGCGTCGGGTTCTTCGCCACGGCGGACGGCTCGCTCGGCTGGAACCCCGCGGGCGGCCGCGCGTTCGGCGTGCAGCTCGTCGGCATCGCCGTGACGGCGGCGTTCAGCTTCCTCGTGACGTGGGGCCTCCTCTGGGGCATCGACCGCACGATCGGCCTGCGCGTTCCGCGCGAGGACGAAGAGCGCGGCCTCGACGCGGCCGTCCACGGCGAGGAGGGCTACGCGACGTGCGACTGCCCGGCCCACACGCCCGACAAGCACCCGCTGCCGGCGGCGACGGTCTCGGTCGGCCTGATGGAGGTCGGCGGGTTCGTCCGACACCGGTAGGGGCACGCGCGCGGCCGGCGACCCGGGCTCGATCGACGGGATCGTGCTACCCGTCTCCCGAGGACCCGCGAACCTCCGGACAACCGGCATACCTCCGCAAGTCGCCCTGCCCACGTGCCCACCGTCTCGCTGAAACGCTTCACGCCCACGCGCTGCCCGACCTGCGGGCTGGCGCAGCCGAAGGACCCGCTCCCGCCGCCGGGCGCCGATGACGCGATCGACGCGTACCGACGCCTCCGCGGCCGTCTCGCGCGCGAGGAAGGCGTGCCACCGTGGCGAGTGTTCCCGAACGCGGCCTTGCGCGCGCTCGCCGATGCGCGGCCGACGAGATCCGCGCAGCTCGCCAGCATCGCGGGGTTCGGACCGCGGAGGCGCGAGAACTACGGCCGCGCCGTGCTCGCAATCGGGCGGAAACTCCGTGCTTGAACCTATCGGCGAAGGGCCAAGCACGCGCCCGCGTCGCTAGGTCGCATGCACAACCCGTACACGAAGCAGGAGCTCCACTACCACCGTCCGGTCGATCGCGCCACTGCCGACTACGCGTTCCTCGCCGTCCTCGCGTTCGGCGCCGCGATGGTCGTCGCGATCGTCGCCGGCGGCTGGGCGTACCCGCCGATCCTCGTCCTCTCGTCCACGACCGTCGCGTTCGTCTACGTCTACGTCGGCGGCTACGGCTTCGCACGCGCGCAGCGACGACGTCATCTCGGACTCGCGCGCTCGAACGGCGACCTCGCTGCCTTCGTCCTCATCGTCGCCGCGTGGGACCTCGCCGTGCCGTTCGTCCTCGAAGGCCGCCCGCCGCTCATGGCCGCCGTCCACACCGTCGTCGACGTGTCCGCGATCACCGCGATGGCGCTCGCCTGGCGCGCGGCCCTGGACGAGCCTAGGTCGACAGCGCACGCCGGCGCATGAGACCCATCGAGGCAGGCGCCAGAACCGCAATCCGTCCGGCGCTGCCCTCCGCGAGCATGCGCGCGCACAATCCGTACACGAAGGAACCCATAGGCCATCCGCGGCTGCCCGACCGCGCGACTTGGGACTACGGCTTCCTCGTCGTGGCCGTGCTCGGCGCGCTGTACATCTTCGCCTCCGTCTGGCCCTGGTGGCCGTGGACGCCACGGCTCAACCAGTCCACACAGGCCGTCGGGTTCCTGTACTTCTTCCTCGGCGGGTACGGGTGGGCGCGGTCGCGTCGCCACCGCGCCATCCGAGACTCCGGCACGGCCGCGTACCTCGCCTGGGTGCTCCTGCCCGTCGCGGCGTGGGACACCGTCTCGGCCCTCGCGCTCCGCGACTTCCAACCTGTGGGCGTCGCCGTGCACCTCGTCGGCGGGCCGCTCGCGTTCCTCGCGACGGTCTGGACGCTTCGCGGCGCGAGACGCGAGCCCGTGCTCGAAGGACGCCATGCCCGGGCGCTGAAGGCGCGCTGACGCTCGGTGCTGATGTCGTCTTCCGGAAGCGCCCCGCCGCTTGAAGGCCACGAAGACCACGAAACGGCACGAACTCCACGGATCTGCGAGGAGGCTCGTGTCGTTCGTGAAAGTTCGTGCTCTTCGTGGCCTTCAAGCGGCGCGAGGCGCAGAGGTCACCCGCGGGCGAACGCTTGGTCGACGGCAGCACGCAGGGCGTCCTCGGAGGGCCCGGGATACCCCCACTGCTGCACGACATCGCCGCGCGCGTCGATCACGACGAAGCTCGACTGCGCGGTGATGCCGAAGTGCCGCGCGACCTGGAGTTGCGGATCGACCCCGTGCGGCCAATCGTTGTCGAACTCGGCCTTCCACCGGCGCAGCGTCTCCTCGTCGTCCTTCGGATCGAAGCTGAGGCTGTACGCGCGCAGGCCGCGCGGCGCGTTCTCGGCGACGACCTCGGCGAGCATCGGCGCCTTCGACCGGCACGAGAGACACCAGCTCGCCATGAAGAACAGCACCGCGGGGCGCCCTTCTGCCGTCGTGTTCGTTTGCAACGCGCCGTCGGTGTCGCGGAACGCCCACGCCACCCCGCGATCCGGACCGGCGAGGTCGCGCGGGTCGGAGACCCTCTCCGGCATCCCGACGCAGCCCGCGAGCGCTGGGACGGCGACGAGGAGCACGACGCAGGCGAGGACGCGCACGCGCCAAGATGGACCGTCTCCTCGGATAAGCCACGCGGCGACAGCGCTATTACGGTCGACCGGCTGCGCGCGGCGTGGATGAACGACCGAGCGTGGGCGGCGCATACGTCGCCCTGGTGCTCGTCCAGGTGTTCTTCGCGACGATGGCGGTGGCCGGCAAGCTCGCCCTGCGCGACCTCCCGCCCCTCGTCCTCGCGGCGGTGCGCGTCGTCGCCGGCGCGGCCGCGCTCCTCGTCGTCGCGCGCCTCGTGGACCGCATGGGAGTCCCGTCGCGCGCCGACCTCCGCACGTTCGCGATCCTCGGGCTCTTCGGGGTGTTCCTCAACCAGGCGCTCTTCATCACCGGTCTGCGCTACACGAGCGCCGTGAACGCGGTGCTCCTCATCGCGACCATCCCGGCGTTCACGTACCTCTTCTCGGCCCTCCGAGGCGACCACCGCCCGGACTCGCTGCACGTCGCGGGCCTCGCGCTCTCGTTCATCGGCGTCGGCGTCATCGTCGGCGCGGGCAGCTTCACGAAGGCGGAGATCGTCGGCGACGCCCTCGTCGTCGTGAACGCCGCTTGCTACGCGTGGTACCTCGTCATCTCCCGCGACGTCGTCGCGCGGCACCCGCCCGCCACCGTGATCGCGTGGACGTTCGTCGCGGGCTCGATCGGGATCCTCGTGGTCGCGTCGCCGTGGCTCGTCGCGCTCGACTGGGGCGGCGTGCCGACGCGGGCGTGGGGGTGGGTCGCCTTCATCGTGGCGTTCCCGACGGTCGGCTCGTACCTGTTGAACCTGGTCGCGCTGCGGCGGCTGCCGTCACGCACCGTGGCGGCGTTCATCTACCTCCAACCGCTCGTCGGCGCGCTCCTCGCCGTCGCTGTCCTCGACGAACGGCTCGGCGTCGGGACCGCGCTCGGCGCCGCGCTCGTGCTCGGAGGGATCGGGATGGTCCTCGTCGAGCGTCGCGACACGCGTGAGATCGCGATGCCCGGATGAGACGGACCGAAGTCGCGTGCCTCGGGCCGATGCTGCCCTGCAACGCAGAGCCGCTTGAAGGCCACGAAGGCCACGAGACGACACGAACTCCACGAACTTCCGAGGAGCTTCGTGCCGTTCGTGAAGGTTCGTGGTCTTCGTGGCCCTGAAGCGGCGCGAGGCCTCCCAGCAGACCATCGCGTCGCTCGAGCCGATGCTGCCCCGTAACGCCGAGCCGCTCGAAGGCCACGAAGACCACGAAACGGCACGAACTCCACGAACTTCCGAGGAGCTTCGTGTCGTTCGTGAAGGTTCGTGGTCTTCGCGGCCCTGAAACGGCGCGAGGCCTACCAGCAGACCATCGCGTCGCTCGAGCCGATGCTACCCCGTAACGCCGAGCCGCTCGAAGGCCACGAAGACCACGAGACGACACG
Organism: Thermoplasmatota archaeon; assembly: GCA_035292305.1. Lineage (GTDB taxonomy): Archaea > Thermoplasmatota > SW-10-69-26 > JACQPN01 > JAJPHT01 > DATDQL01. The sequence continues at coordinate 1,804 of DATDQL010000427.1, read as the reverse complement.
AACTACACGAACCTCCGAGGAGCTTCGTGCCGTTCGTGAAGGTTCGTGGTCTTCGTGGCCCTGAAGCGGCGCGAGACGAAGCGGCCTCCATCCGATGAGAGAGACCGTGAACCATCGCGTCGTCACGGTATCCGCGTCGACGTCAGGAGTACTCCTTGTACTCCCACGCGACGTACATCCCGAGCTGGTCGAGCGCGTGGGCCGGTGGCGGCTCGAGCCCCGCCCCCGCCGCCGCCGTGACGTGGCCGCTCTCGCCAGGCGTCAGGACCGTGCGGAGGCCGGGGCGCGACATGTCCGCGAGGAGACCGATGGAGCCGCGGTTGACCTGCGGCATCGCCGCGTCCGGACCGGCGCCGAGCTTCTCGTAGACGTGCGCGTTCATCGGCCGCCGCCACGCGGAGGGGTCGCCGACCGTGTCGTGGAGCCCGTCGAGCGTCGGCGCGAGGACGCCGCGCGGCGTCTCGCGCGCGGGCGTGCGCACGTCGTCCCACCAGTCGGCGCGGGTGCCGCCATCCAGGAGCGCGACGAGGACGGACTCGCCACCTGTGCCGTGCGCGTCGGTGTTCGATCCGAGGATGTCCTCGGCCCAGTGGAACTCGCGCGCAAGGTCGCCGAGCTCGTCGCCGAAGACGGCGTCCTCGACGAGCGGCCGCCACGTCTCGTACACGTGGACGCCGGGGTCGTCCACGTTCCCGTCGCCGTCGGCATCGACGATGGGGGCGCCGGCCACGGCCCACGCGCGCATCGCCTCCGCCTCCGGACCCGTCGCGCCGGCGGCGTCGAGGAGGCGCGGGAGGACGCGGGCGGCGACGGCGTCGCGCGTCCCGGCCTTCCGCACGGCGGTGTTGAGATCATCGAGCCCGACCGGCCCTGCCGCGACGGCCGCGGCGACGGCCTCTTCGAGCGCGGCGACGCGATGGTCGCCGCCCCAGATCCACGGTTCGGCGGCCATGTTCGGCCAGCCACGCTGGGGCACGTTGTTCCAGTTCACCAGCCAGCCGCGAGCGGGGTCGACGATGCCGGGCATGCACGCCCAGTCCCATCGCTCGGTCCACTCCGCCTCCGAGACCGCCGGGAGCGGAAGCCGCGGATCGAACGCGGCCGAGCGCGCGGGCACGCGTCCGGTCTCCCGGTAGACGATCGCCCCGTCGTCGAACGCGGCGAAGATGTTGAAGGAGACGCCGAGCGTGGACATGGCCGCGTCGAACCGCGGACGCATCCGCGCGGCGTCCTGCGAGATCCCCGGCAGCTCCTCGTCGAGGTAGAAGTCGAGGATGCCGGTCTCCTCGCCACGGTGCGCGCGCTGCGCCGCGACAGCGAAGCCGGACGCGGCATCGTACGCGACGACCGGACCGACGTGCGAGTCGCGCACGACGAGCTCGACGACCGTCGGTGGCGCATCGGCGGCCTTCCTCGCGAGGCCGAGCGGGTCGAGGCCCGCGAGCGCGCCGACGGTCCCGGCCCGGTCGAGGACCGTGAAGCGCTCGGATCGTAGCGCGAACGGTCGCGACCCGTCGCCCCACCGGTACTGCGCGGGGTCGGCGGGGTCGAGCGGGAGCAGCACGAGGTCCGTCTGGTCCCCGTACCCGACCGTCGCGCTGAAGGCCACGGATCCGAAGCGGCCGATCGACAGCCCCGTCGCGGGGACGTGGAAGAGATGCCAGCGCGCGCCCGCGACGTCGACGTCGGCTTCCCAGAATAGGGCCGGCACGCTGTAGCCGACCTGCGGGCCGCCGTAGAGGAGCGCCCCGGCGGTCGCGCTCCTCTCGGGCGCGACGAGGATCATGTTGCTGCCGAAGGTCGG
>DATDQL010000426.1:0-9147 GCA_035292305.1 Thermoplasmatota archaeon | reverse complement strand
AGCCCAACAAACGAGCATGACGCTCCTCACGACATGGTCGCGCCGCCCGCGCCGATGCGGCCCGCCGCGCTCTGGATGAAGGGCTGCGTGACGCTCCCGCCGGACCCGGCGAGGTGCCACTGGAGGAAGTCAGCGCAAAGCGTCATGAAGTGCGACCACTCGGCCGCCGTGAGCGGCGTGTACGAACCCTGCGCCGCGACGGGCGCGGGCAACGCCGTGAATGCGAAGAGGAAGAAGAGGAACAGAGCGTACGCTCGATGGTTCATGGTGTTCTCGACTCCCGGTCATTGCGTTCTTACGATCCGTTCCGTCGGACGAACCCGACTACCGGTAGCTGCGGCGGCTCCAGCGACGTCCACCGCCACCGCCCCCGCCGAAGCTCGTCTGCATGATCATCATCGCGAGCGCGACCACGATGAGGATCGCGACGATCCCGATGAGGCTCGCCGCCGCGGTGAAACCCTCCGTCGTGAGGGCGGTCTTGGCGTCACCGAGTCCGCCGAAAAGATCCGTGCTCAGGCTTCCGAAGACGACGAACGCCACCGTCAACGCGACGACGGCGACGGCGCCTTGTGTGATTGCTCGGCCGTTCATTCGTGCATCCGCCTGCTCTCCTTGAGAGGCAAAGGGACGGGCGGTTCACGACCGGATAAGCATGCGCGAAGTTTCCTATGATTCAACGGACGGTCTAGATTCGAGACGGAATCGAGACGCGTTCTGTTCAAGGCGCCGCTGACGAGGGGGGTCGAGATGAGTCGGCGAACGGCTTTCGCGCGTGCGATGTCTTCGGTTCCGGCCTTCACGTGCACGTCGTAGGAGAAGGGCGAGGACCCGGTGGGAATCGGGAACGGAAGTGGAAGGGTCCCCTGGGTCGAGGTCTCGTTGACGCTGCGCCACGTCGGATCGCGTCCTCTCGCGACCACCCGTGGGGTTGGACTACATCGGCGCAGAGCTCCACGCCGGTTGCTTGAGACCGAGGTCCTCGCGCCCTCACGGACCACGACCGGGTCCGGACCAGCGCAGAAATCGTGCGAACGAGCGGGGACGACGCCAACTCGTTCAGGAGACGCCGTGGCGACCGGACTGGGCAGCGGGAGGCGGCCACACCAGTTCTCTATCCGCCCGCGAGCGCCTGGAGAGGCGACGCCACCCGAAGGTCGAAGCATGGATTCGTCGGCGAGCTGCATCCGTCCGTCGAGCTCCGCTCGTCTATGACATAGCTCACGTGCGGGAATCCTGAAGGATCGAGCGTGAGGTCCAGACCGTTACCGTTGTCGTCGCCATCCCAGTCGATGGTCTCGACGTTCCACGCACCGTTGACAAGCGTCGCGTAACGGGGCTGGCCCGCGCGAGTCGGATTGATTGTGGATTCGAGCTCGGTTCGGAACCCGATATGGGGGCGGTCATTCGCGTCGATCTCAAGTTCGACATCGTCGGGGAAGAACGCGAAACCAGATGCGACAAGCGATGCTGGCGTCCATCCCGTTGCCGTTTCTGAGTGATACGTAATCGTGGACCCGCTCTGGCATCCGAGGTGGGCGCGGTCGGCGGAGTCAAGTGCGAGGCCGTGGCTCGCGCACGTACCTACAGTGACTGGGCTCCCCCAACCAGTTGCCGACTTTCGAGCTACCCAGACGCTCGACGTGGGGCTCGCAACGGCCTCGTAGGAGACCACGGGTTGACCATCTGTGGCCACGTGGATATCGAGACGGCCGAGAGTCGAGCTCGTTGCAGCGGTCTCGACATGCCAACCTGCGTTGTCCTTCCATGCGTGCCGCACCGCGGTAGAGGCCTTGAAGGCGATATGTGGGCTGCCGTCGGGTGCGAGGTCGATTTTGGCGCCGTACGTGGTGAGCGTGCCGGGTCGCGTTTCGATCACCGTGTGGGTCCACGACCCGTCGAACCTGGAATACACGACCTTCCTCCACGAATGGACGATGTGAATGACGCCTGCATCGTCGATCGCGGCGTCTCCCATGGCCTGGCCGGGTTCCGTTTCCGTAGGCTCCCAAACGGTTTCAGCGGTCCAAGTCACTGGCACGCCAGTCGCGTGGACGACGGCTTGGCCCCACCAGACGCCCACGTTGTAAAACGCATGCTCGTTCCCATCGGGATCGATCGCAATCGCGGTATCCCCGCCACTGATGGTCCTCGTGTCGACGGTTTCGGAACGCCATCCGAGCCACGGCCCTTGATCAAGGCCCGGGACCGCGAGTGCAACGCCTGGCGCGAGAAGGAGCGCACACGCGAAGGCGATTTGCGTTCGGCGGTCGACTCTCACGTCAAGCCTCCCACTCTGGCAGGCGCCTGGAGGCTTTATAAACCTTTGTCGCCCCCCTCTGGCGCGGGCGGCCGGTCACTCAGAGACTCCTCCGGTCGGGCAAGCGAAGGCGTAGTACGAGTCCGAGGGCAGGAAGCATTCGTCGCCGTCGTCGATGTTGGGTGGCGTGTACCCGGTACCGCCCTGGTTGCACGAGTACCGGATGCGGTACGGGATGTTCGAACTCTTGTCCTCGACGAGGACGGACCAGACGGAATTCGTTGGAACGTTCTCTTGGCGATGCGTTTCGCTCGACGACGTCGACGTGTGGTTGTACTTGTATTTCGAGAGCGTCGTGCCGATCGTCGTGGGGTCGCCGTCGGTCACACGGATGTCGATGTCAGCCCCGTCGAGGCTGCTTGCGGCGATCTCGAACCAGGAGCCGCACGCGGCGGGTTGCTTGTAGCGGTAGAGGTCTTTGTCGCCGGTCGCGTTCAACGCGCCGTACACGTAGTCGCGGGTGAGGTTCAGGGCGCCGTTGAACAACGGGTTCGAGATGAGGCGCCTCGCGGCTTTCGCGCGGACGATGCCTTCTTCCCCCGCCCGGCGGCGCAAGCCTTCAAATAGCGGCGTGTCAATAGGCTCCATAGTACGCCATGGACAAGTCCGGCATCACCTCGATCCAGCTGCATCGTCCCACGGTCGAGCGGCTCGCGGCGCTGAAGCTACCAGGCCTCACGTACGAGGACGTGATCAACTTCGCGCTCGACAGCCTGCCGCGCGAGGAGCTGCGCCGCCTCTACGAGGATTGGCAGGCCGAGGCGCTCGCCATCCTGGGGTCGGCCTCGTCTCCGGAGAACCCTGATGCCGGCGCGGGGACTCGGCCGCCGGCGTGGACTGGCACGTCGCGTTCCTCCCCGACGCGGAAGCGGACCTCGCGGCGCTCGCGCGCGGGGACGTCGAGCGGCGCGACGCCCTCGAAGCCGCGATCCGGGACGAGTTCCGCGCGTGGAAAGCCGCGCGAGTGACGCGGTTCTTCGCCGCCGGAACTGCTTCGCCGAGCCTCGACCGCCTCGCCGGCTCCGTGTACCCCGGTTCCGTGCGCGTCCAGGTCTTCGCCGAGTACCGCGCGACCGTGTTCTGCCTCCCGTCGTACCGCCAGGCGTTCGTCGTGCAGGTGTTCGCGAAAGGGCGCGATCCTGAATACCGTTCCGCCGTCCAGGCGCACGACGCGCGGCTGAGGCGGTACCTCGACGACTTCGGCGCGTTCGTCGCGCGGCGGAAGCGGTAACGTTCTCCGCGCCGCCGGAAGCCGGTGGAAGCCGGGCGGCGGGTGCTCGGGACGGGCAAGGTGTCGACGGCACGGAAGACACCGAGGTCTTGGGAATCCCGGAAGTCTTCGGGGTTTTGGGGATCTTCGGAGTTTTGGAAATCTTCGAAGACGCGGAAGTCTTGGAAGTCTTGGGATTTCCTGAAGACACCACCTCCCCGCCGCGCACTCTCGAAGCGCCGCGTCGAGCCGCGCGCGCTCGACGCGCTCCGTGCCTAGGCCGGCCCGCCGCCCTCGATCCATTGCCGCATGAGCGAGATCTCCAGGATGCGGTCGCCTGTTACGGGCAGCCCGAGCGCCTCCTCCATCGCAGGAAGCAGCGCCTCGATCGGAAGGAGTCCAACGATCTCGCTGCCGAGCACGCGCACGCCGCGCTTCTCGGCCTCCTTCACGACCTCGCGGTACGCGACGTGCGGCGGCGTCTCGCGGTAGTCGACGAGGTTCATCGTGACCTGCACGATGCCGCGGTCCGCGAGCGCGACGCCGAGCGCGCGCACCGCGCGCAGGCCGCCGCCGGATTCGCGGACGGAGCGCGCGATCTCCTTCGCGACCTGGAGGTCGTCCGTGTCGAGGTCCACGTTGAACGCGACGAGAGGCATGCGCGCGCCCACGGCGACCGCGCCCGCCGTCGGGTGCGCGCGCGCGGGGCCGAAGTCCGGGGTCTCCCCTTCCTCGAAACGCTTCGCGAGGCCCTCGAACTCGCCCCGTCGCACGTCCGAGAGCGTCTTGCGCTCCGGCCGCGACGCGGCGCCTTCGTAGAGGAACACGGGGATGCCGAGTTCGCGGCCGATGCGTTCTCCCGTCGCGCGCGCGACGCGGATACAGTCCTCGAGCGGCGTGACGCCGACTGGGACGAACGGCAGGACGTCGACGGCGCCCATGCGCGGGTGCACGCCGCGGTGCTTGGTGAGGTCGATGCGCGCCGCGGCCTCCTTCGCCGCGCGGAACGCGGCCTCCGCGACGGCCGCGTCGGCGCCGACGAACGACATGACGCTGCGGTGGTGGTCCGCATCCACGTGCACGTCGAGGACGAGGACGCCGGGGACGGACGCGGCGGCGCGCTCGATCGCGCTCAGCACGTCCGGGTCGCGGCCTTCGCTGAAGTTGGCGACGCAGGCGACGAGCTTCATCGGCGGCGTCCCCCAGAGGGCTCCGGCGGGTCGTCCCTTTCGCCGCCAGGCATCCGTCGAAGACCGGAAGGCCGGAAGACCTCCCATGAGGTTTCGCGAGGCGAAGGGCGGCAAGTGCCGTTCCGAAGGTCCTCCGGTCTTCCGGTCTTCGACGGATGCCTTGCGCAACACCCGCCTTCGTGCCCGTTCACGCCAATACCCCGACGTCCTTTTCGACCTCGGCGACGAGCCGCCCCGTCCTCACGAGCTCCGCGAGCGCGCGCACGTCGCCATGCAGTTCCCGGTCGCCCTCGAGCGTCGTGACGACCGCGCGCACCGCGCGATGCGCGGCCGCGCTCCCGACTCCCGGCTGGAGCGGTCTCCGCAGGTCGAGCGCCTGCGCGGCGCAGAGGAGCTCGATCGCGATCGCGTGCTCGCCGTTGCGGAGGATCTTCTCCGCGTGGAGAGCCTGCACGAGGCCGTTGGAGTTGTGGTCCTCCTGGTTCGCGCTCGTCGGGAGCGAGTCCGCCGCGGGCGGGTTCGTGAGCGCGCGGCTCTCGAGGACGAGCGCGGCGGCGACGTATTGCGGCAACATGAGGCCGCTGTGGAGGCCGCCGTTCTGGGTCAGGAACGCGGGCAGGCCTTCGGACAGGCGCGGGTCGACGAGGCGCGCGACGCGCCGCTCGCTCATCGCCGCCACCTCGTGGAGCGCGACGGCGAGGTAGGCGCCGATGAGCGCGAGCGGTTCGCCGTGGAAGTTCCCGCCGCTCACGACGTCGTCGCCGAGGACGAGAGGATTGTCGGTCGCGCTGTTGAACTCCGTCTCGAGCACGTCGCGCGCGTGGGAGATCGCCGTCCGCGCCGCGCCGAGGACCTGCGGCATGCATCGCAGCGAGTACGCGTCCTGCACGCGGTCGCACCCCGCGTGGCTCGCGACGATGCCGCTCGCGGCGGTGAGGCGGCGCAGGTTGTCCGCGCTGCGGGCTTGGCCGGCGTGCGGCCGCGCGGCGTGGACGCGCGCATCGAGCGGCGCGACGCTGCCGAGGAGGGCCTCGAGGCTCATCCCGCCCGCGACCTCGGCCGCGCGCACGAGGTTGAGGCCATCGTGGACGGCGAGGGCGAGGATCGCGGCCATGAACTGCGTGCCGTTCACGAGGGCTAGACCTTCCTTCGCTTCGAGCGTCAGCGGTGTCAGCCCGGCGCGCTCGACGGCCACCGCCCCGTTCACGCGCTGACCTTGGAAGTACGCCTCCCCGCGGCCGACGAGGACGAGCGCGAGGTGGGCAAGGGGCGCGAGGTCGCCGCTTGCCCCGAGGCTCCCTCGGGAGGGAACGACGGGGACGACGTCGCGGGCGAGCATCGCGAGGAGGAGCTCGATCACGTCCTCGCGGACGCCGGAGAGGCCGTGCGCGAGCGCGTTGGCGCGCAGCAGCATCGCGGCCCGGACGACGTCGCGAGGGAAGGGCTCGCCGAGGCCGCAGGCGTGCGAGAGCAGGAGGTTGAGCTGGAGCTCGCGGACCTGGTCGGGGCGGACCTGCACGCGCGCGAGCTCGCCGAAGCCGGTGGTCACGCCGTACGCGACGCGGCCGCCCTCTTCGAGCGCGTCGACCGCGACGCGGACGCGGCCGACCTTGTCGCGGTGCGTCACCCCGTACCGCGGGCGCGCCTCGGCGAGCATCGCCTCGACGGCGCGACGGCTGCCGAGCACGGCCTTTCGGGCGGCGGGGTCGAGGCGTGCTTCCTCGCCCCCCCTGGCGACGCGGACCACGTCCTCGAGCGTGAGGGTCCTTCCGTCGACGGCGACCGCCATGCCACGCCGCGCATGGCGCCCTCCCTATATGAACGTCCGAGCGCGCGGAGCGGTCGCTGCGGACATCGGCCGGTCCCGCCGCCCTTCTTATACCGACAACCGCCGTTCGGCGGCGGATGCGGGCGGCTGACGCGGCAGTGACCGAGGTGCTCGGGACCGTCCTGCTCCTCGCCGTCGCGGTCGCGCTCGTCGGCGGATTCGTCGTCGTCCTCTTCACGCTCCCCGCTCCGACGCCGGAGCCGCGCGCCGATGTCGGGGCGTACGTGCTGCCGACCGCGCCCGGCACGCTCGTCGTCGAGCACCGCGGCGGTGAAGCGATCGCTCTCTCGCGCCTCGTCATGACCGTGCGCGTCGACGAGGTCGAGGTCCGCTCGACGATCGCGGATCGGCTCGCCGCGGGAGATCCCGCTTGGGCCGTCGTCGACGCCGCCGGCGTCGCGAAGGACGCCTCCGGATCGTTCGCCCCCGGCGATCGCATCCGGTACATGGACGCGGCCCTCCCTGGCGCCGCGCTCGAGGTCGCGCTCGGAGACGTCGAGACGGGCGCCGCGCTCCTCGGCGCCCTCCGCGTCCAGGCCGCCGACGTCGCCGCGCCCCTTGTCGCCGGGGCGCGCACGACGTCCACATCCTCCATCCTGGTCACGTTCAGCGAGCCGCTCGCCTCGCTCGAGGCCGACGACCTCTCCGTCTCCGCAGCCACGGTCCTCGCCGCGCACCTGCTCGGCGACGGGAGCACCGCAGCGCTCACGACGAGCGCGTTCGCGGCCTCCGCGACCCCGACGGTCGCGGCCGCGGCGCCCGACGGCACGCGCGACCTCGCGGGCCTTCTCCTCGCGGCGTCGAGCGTCATCGCCACCGACGGCGCGGCCCCGACGATCTCCGCGGTCTCGCACGGCGTGCCCGCCGCGGAGTCCGCGACGGTGACGTGGACGACGGACGAGCCGGCGAACGCCACGGTCTACTTCGGCCCGACGTACGCGCTCGGCCGCGCCGCCGCCGGCGGCTCTGCCACGTCGCACGCGGTCGTCCTCCCGGACCTCACCGAGCTGACCCTGTGGCACTACGTCGTCGCGAGCACGGACGCAGCCGGCAACACGGCGCTCGCGGCCGTCGCCACCTTCCTCACCGCCGACGACGCCGTCTCGAACGGCACGGGCGGCGCGGGCGCGCCGGTCGATCACCTCGCGTTCTCCCTCGCGCCGGCGTCCGTCGACGCTGGCTCGCCGAGCTCGACGTTCCGCGTCGCCCTCCTCGACGCCGACGGAGCCGCGGTCGTGCCCGCCTCCCCGGTCGCGGTCGTGCTCTCCTCGACGAGCGCGGACGGCTCGTTCCTCGACGCCTCCGGGACGACGGCCATCGGCTCCGTCACGATCGCGGCCCCCGCCTCCACCGCCGACTTCCTGTATATCGATCGACGCGCGGACGGCGCGACGTCGGTCGTGCGCGCGGACGCCACGGGGATCCTCCCGGCGGCAACGGCCGTGGACGTCACCTCGCACGGCCTCGTCCCCGCAGCCGGCGACACCGCGGACTCGCTCCTCGCTCGCGTCGTGTACCCGGGCGCGGAAGCGCGCAACCGTGCGGCGACGCTCGGCGTCCTCCTCCTGAACCCGACGTCGACACCGATGACGGTCGACAAGGTGCAGGTCGCGGCGGCCCCGGCCCTCGGCACCGGCGCGAACGCGTTCTTCGGGGCGTCCCTCGCGCTCGGCACGGGCTCGGACGGCGCCTGGAGCTGCGCGCCCGCGGGCTCCGCGTCGAACACCGCGACCTGCGACCCCGCCGACCTCGTCGTGCCCGCGCACGGCATGACGCAGCTCGTGTTCACGTTCACGACGTCGAACCTCAACGGCGTCGCCTCGACCGTCCTCACCGCGACCTTCACGCTGGCCTCGCCCGCCGCGACCGTGACGTCGCCGCCGTCGACCGTGCGCCACACCGCGAACGGCCAGTTCGTGCAGCTCGTCCCGCTCTCCGGCCCCGGCGGGAGCGTCCGCGCGAGCTACGCCGCGACCGCGGGCGCGCCGAGCGACCTGTGGATGCGATGGACCTTCACGTCCGGCTCGGGCTCGCTCGTCACGACGATCGCGGTCCCCGCGGGCTGGAGCGACGTCTCGGCGCCGACGCAGGCCGAGCTCGCGAACGTCGTCGTCCACATCCGGCAGCCGACCGCGGAAGAGGAAGGCGTCGTCCTCATCCACCAAGGTATCGGCGGCGCCGGGACGAGCCGCGAACTCTTCCTTCGCGCGACCCCGCCGGACGCGGCCGGAGCCCACCTCCTCCGGTTCGAGGTCGAGGACAACGCGGGGACGTACGGCGCCTCCTTCGACGTGGGGGTGGCGGCGTCGTGACGAGGGACGACGCGGTCGTCGAGGTCGTGGGCGCCATCCTCGTCCTCGCCGCGATCGTGCTCTTCGTCGCGCTCGCCTCGGCGTCGTGGCTCCCCGTGTGGACCGCGGACCGCGAGGCCGGACGCGCCGACCTCGTGCGCGCGGCCGTCGAGGACTGGGCCGCGGACGCCGACGCGCACGCGGTGCGAGCGCTCGAGGACCGCACGTTCTCCCGTTCCGTCCCGCTCGGCGACGCGGGGCTGCCGCTCCTCGGCATCGGCGCGACCGGTGGACGCCTCACGGTCGAA
>DATDQL010000425.1:0-2380 GCA_035292305.1 Thermoplasmatota archaeon | reverse complement strand
GTTTCGAGCACCGCGGCGAGGACCCGCGCGGCGGTCAGCGCGTCGGCCATCGCGCGGTGGGGGCGGGGGTTCACGACGCCGAAAAACAGGGCGGCCTCCTTGAGGCTCGGCCACTTGAGGCTCCCGTCGGCTCGGCGGCCTAACTGTCCTGCAGCCCCCATGACCTCCGCGGCTTTCAGCATCACGTCGACCCAAGGCAGCGGGGTGGTCCAACCGAGCGGGGGCCGCGCGAGCATGGGCTTGTCGAAGTGCACGCCGAAGGCCGCGACGGCCGTGGGGCGCTCCTCGAGCGCAGCCTGGCCAAGGCGGGAAGCCGCCTCAGGGGGGGCAAGCCCTTGCGCGCGGATCTCGACGCGGGTGATTCCGTTGATGGAAAGTGCCTCGTCGGCCTCGGGCCCGAGGTACGCCTCGCCGGGGTTGACCAGGAACGACACAACTTCGCGGACGCGGGTGAGGTGGCGGCCCTCAAGGTCGATCGCCGCTGCCCCGACCTCCACGACGGCGGCATGCCGTTGGTCGAGGAGGCCCGTGGTCTCGGTGTCAAGGACGAGGATCGGGGAGGACGCGGCAGGCCCCACGGAGGCTCACCCCTCCTCGGGCGCCTTGCGCTTGCGCTTGCGAAACGAGAGCCTCGCCGTGAGTACTTTTTCGGTCGAGAACATCCGGGCGGCAAGGAAAAGGACAACGGCCACGAAGACGAGTTGCCAGACGAGCCCCAGGTACAAGACGCCGTAGTCGTGCGTGTAAAGGGCCTTGCCGGCGAGCGACGGGTACGAGAAGGGGACCGCGTAGATCACCGCCTGGACCGCGGGGGGCAGGATCTCGACCGGGGTGAACATGAGGACGATGGAGGGGAGGAACACGGGGAGGTAGACGACGCTCATGAGCGACTGGGCGCCGTAGATGTCCTTGGCGTAGGAAGCCACGAGGACGGCGAGGGCAAGTGAGGCGACGAAAGCGAGGAGGAGCGTGACGAGGAGGAGGGCGTACCCCTGCGCCTCGGGGACGAGCCCCGCGGCGGCGGCGTCGGTGGTCTGCAGGGAGCTCGTAATGCTCCCCGCGTAGGAGCTGAACCCTATGAGGGCGGCGAGCGTGCCGACGATGGAAACGGCGAACACGCCGAGGAGCTTGCCCGCGAGGATGTTCTCGCGGCGCGTGGGGAGGGTGAGCAGGACCTCGAGGGTCTTCTGCTCCTTCTCGGCGGCCACCGAGGTGGCGGCAAGTTGGGCGGACATCACGATCATGATCGAGACGACGAGGGGGAGCATGAGCGAAGCGCCGAGGACCGTGTTGATGACGATCTCGGGGGCGACGTCGCGGACGGTGCCGTGGATGATGGAGTGGGTCTGCGCGCGCGCCGGGTAGAGGGCTTCTGCGGCCGTAGCGTTCGGGAGCCCTGCGGCGGCGCGCTGTGCCGCCACGGCCTGGTTGAAGGCCGCCACGACGGCCTCGACGCGCGCGGAGCCCGCGCCCTCGGTGGGCCCGAAGTTCTTGAGCACCTGGTAGATCGAAATCGTCGCGCGGTGGCCCGCGGCGACCTCCTCGGTGAAGTTTGCCGGCAGGACGACGAGGGTGTCGAGGTCGCGCTCCACCGTCCAGTTCACGGCGGCGGAAGCTGAAGTCACCGTGGCGTTCTGGACGGAGACGTTTGTCGAGACGAGCATGAGGTAGAAGGCGTCGCCAAGGGTGCCGTTCCCGTCGGCGCCGTCCAGCGAGAGGAAGGCGACCTCCATTTCAGCAAGCTGCCGGACGGCCGCTTGCTCGCTCACGCTGATCGCAGAGCCCATGAGCGGGAAGAGGACGAGGGGGATGAGGAGCGTGCCGACGAGCACCGTGGGGTCGCGGAAGATCACGCGCAGCTCTTTCTTGAAGAGCACCACGATGTGGCTAGCCATGGTGGGCCATCCTGAGGAACACGTCCTCCAGATTCTCCGCGCCGTACTGCCGTTTGAGGTCGGCGGGGGTCCCTTCGCCGAGGATCTTGCCCTTGTCGATGAACCCGACGCGGTCGCACAGGAACTCGATCTCGAGCATGTTGTGGCTGCAGACGATCGCCGTGCCGCCCTCGTCCTTGACCATGGAGCGAATTGTGCGTCGCACGTGGTGCGCGTTGATGACGTCGAGGGCGGAGGTCGGCTCGTCGAGGATCGCAAGCCGGGGCCGCGTCATGAGCGTGCGGGCAAGAAGGAGGCGGCGCTTCATGCCGCCGGAGTACCCGGAGACCTTGTCGTCGACGCGCTCCCCGAGGTCCGCGACCTTGAGGGCGCGCTCGAGGAAGGCGGCGCGGTCGCCCTCGTAGAAGCTCGCGCAAAACTCGAGGTACTCGCGGCCCGAGAGCCGCTCGTAGGCCCCGGCGTCCTCCGGAAGGTAGGCGATGATG
>DATDQL010000424.1:0-3140 GCA_035292305.1 Thermoplasmatota archaeon | reverse complement strand
GGCCCCCGCGTTTTCGGATAGGCTCTTAGGCTTCGCACGGCCAGGGCGAGCGCGAACGCAAGGCAAGGACGATGGCCAGAGCAAGGGGGTCGCTCGGCCGCCAACTCGGGTTGCTGACGCCGTCTTGTCCCGGGCGCCGGTTCTGCGGTCCGACGCGCGCCTCCGTCGTGCTCCTGACCTTCGCCGTGCTAGCGACCGCCGCCCCCACCGTGCTCGCGGGCGTGGACAACTGCTCCGTCGCGGCCTCGCCCGGTTCCGGGGCGGTGAAGCCGTACACGGTCCCGCAATCGAACACGTGGCAGCAACTGAACTTCGCCCCGTCGTGCGGCGCGAACAACCCGCTCTACATCAGCACGGCTCCGGCGTGCCTCGCGTTCGGCATCCAGCCCGGTGAGCTGTGCGGCTGGATCGTGCCGGCCGGCGGCTCGATCACGTGCCAGTGGCTCCCGGCCCTCCCCGGCACGGTCGTGGACCTCTACGTCGGATTCGACGCGGACGCGAACGGGCACCTCTGGCAGGGCAGCTGGCCGATGGACAACGACCCGCCGGGGTACCGCAACTTCCCGATCAACACGCCCATGACCGTCACGAACAACGCGGGCGTCGCCGCGCGTTTCATCGCGTACCCGGTGAGTCTCCTCGTCGGTGGGAGCGCGCTCGACTCGACGATCGTGTCGTGCCGCTGAATCATGGCCGCGCTTCGCGCAGCCTGGCAGTCACCGGCCGTGATCTTCAGTCGTTCACGAGGACGCCCCATCCGATCCCCGCGATCCACGCCGCGATGCCGGCGCCGAGCAGGGCGAGCTCGGCGTCCTGCGGGAGCCAGCGGACGACCGTCGAGACGGCGCCGATCGCGAGGATCGCGACCGAGGTGAGGACGAGCGCGAGGGGGACGCCTTCGTGGACGACCCGCCATCGGGCGCTCGCATAGGACATGCGGTCCCGTGGACGTTGCCGGTGGTCGTCCCTCGTGGTACGTCCGTCGGGCCGCGCGGCCCCTCAGGCCGCCGACGTCCTCGCCACGACGGAGTCGTGCACCTGAGGGTCGGCGCGCGACGTCCCCGTGACCTCGACGTCGAGCGACGACCCGGGCGAGGCGGACCGCGGCACCTTCACGGTGAGCTCCACGACCGCGGTCGCGCCGGGCGCGAGCGCGACGCTCGTCGCCGAGAGCGACACCTTCCACCCATGGCGGCTGCCGCTCGTCGCGAGGTCCACGACGTCGGGCGCCTGTCCTGTGTTCGTCACGAAGATCTCGTACGTCCCGACCGAGCCGCGCGACACGGTCCGTGCGCCAACAGGAAGATCGAGGTCCACGCCGGTGGGGCCCGTCGGCTGCGCGCCCGCGCCGGAGGCCGCAACGAGGGCGCCGATGTCGAGGAGGCCGTGACCGGTCGCCTCGTCGACGCCGGCGACGCCGAGGTCGCGCGCGGCGGCGTCAAGGAGAGTGCGCACCCGCTCGTTCGTGAGGGACGCGTTCGCGGAGAGCGCGAGGGCTACCGCGCCCGCGACGTGGCCGGCGCTCATCGACGTCCCGCTGAAGTTGCCGTACCCGTCGCCCGGGAGGGTCGAGTACACCATGCGGCCCGGAGCCGCGACGTCGACCTCGGGGCCGCTGCTCGAGAACGCGCACACCGAGTCGTAACGGTCCGTGCAGGCGACCGCGATGACCTTCGGGTGCGACGCCGGGAAGCTCACGCAGTCCGCGCAGGGTCCGCGGTTCCCGGCAGATCCGACGAGGACGGCGCCCTTGGACCACGCGTACTCGATCGCGTCCGTCGTCGCAGGATCCGAGCATCCTGGCGGGCAGCCGAACGCCATCGTGATGATGTCCGCTCTGTCCGCCGCGAAGCGGATGCCCGAGGCGATCGTGGACAGGGAGCCGCCGCAGGTCCCCGCGCTCATCCGCATCACCTTGACGGGGAGGAGCGAGACCTGCGCCGTTCCGGCGCCGCCGTACGCGTTGTCCTTGCCGGCGCCGACGATGCCGGCGACGTGCGTGCCGTGCCCGCAGTCGTCCTCGGGTTCGGCGTCGCCGTTCGAGAAGTCCCACCCGGGCAGCATACGGGGCCCCGCGAGGTCCTCGTGCGCGCTGTCCATCCCCGTGTCGACGACGGCGACGACGACGCGCGCGTCCCCCGACGTCTCGCTCCATGCGCCCGTCGCGTTCACCCGCGCAAGCGCGTACTGGTACGACGCGCCGGGGTCCGACGTGAGAGGTGCGAAGTCCGGCGCGTAGGCGCCGGCGATGTCTCGCAAGACGTAGCGCACGTTCGGGTCGGCCGCAGCGCGCGCGGCGAGACCGAGCGGGTCGTCGGTCCGCACCACCGCGAAGCGGAGCGCCTCGTCGACGCGCTCGACCGGGTCGTCGCCGTAGTGGCCGAGGAGGACGTCGGGCGGGATCGCGAGGAATCCGAGGATCCACGGCTCCCCCGCGGCTTCTGTCCCCGTCGCGGTCGGCAACGCGGCGCCTGCGAGGAGGGCCGAAGCGAGGACGACCGCGCTTCGCCTTGCTCGAGCATGTCGTCCTGGCGGCACGGGACACGGGACGTCCGCCGCGGCCTCTCGTTCGTCGTGGTACGTCCGTCGTTCGCGGTACGCGGCCTCGTCCACCGCGCGTCGTCGACGTGACGGCGTCGCTCGCTCGGGGATCCGCGTTCGACGCGCCCGTGACGACCACGTCGAGCGAAGCGCCGGCGCCCGCGGACCGCCGCGCGTTCACCGGGAGCCCCACGACGGCGGATGCGCCCGACGGGAAGGCCATGCCCGCAGGTCCCGTCGGGCCCGGCCTCGCGAGGTCGCGCGCGGTCGAGAGGACGAGCGCGCGCAACGCGGGGTCGGACGTCGTGGGAGCGACCGACCACGCGAGTGCCGCCGGCCGACAGACGTGGGGCGTGCTCATGCCCGTGCCGCTGTCCAGGCCGTAGCCAAGCCTTCATGGAGCGCTGCGTCGTTGCGTCGTCGTGCGGACGACGGGCGCACGCGTCACGGTGGTCGGCGCGGGCGCGCTCGGCTCCCTCCTCGGCGCGCTCCTGCAGGAAGCGGGGCACGACGTCCTCCTCGTCGGGCGCGAGGCGCACGTCGCCGCCGTCGCCGGGGAGGGGCTCCGCGTGACGGGCGGCGCGTACGGCGCCGACCGG